>JBBSLR010000007.1:0-18818 GCA_038255045.1 Phormidesmidales cyanobacterium | reverse complement strand
TGTCAACCACGGCAGCCTGCTCGACTACGACCAGGTGCAGCCCCAGGCCCGAGAAGGGGTAGACATTTTGCGCCAGTGCGGCGTGCGAGTGGTGCTAGTTACCCTGCGCCCCCCTAACCAGGTGCTGCGCTTTTTAGATCAGCACGACCTCTGCTGGGCGATTACCAATTTATACGGCATGCCCGAGGCGGAGGCGGCCTACAAAAATCAGGCTAGCCACAAAATAGATCGGCTTCAGGCTGCGATCGCGGCCCAGCAGCGCCAGGGCTACGACCTCAGCCAGGCGTGGATGATTGGCGATACCGAAGCCGATATCATGGCCGGACAAACCCTCGGCATTGACACCGTTGCGGTGACCTGCGGCATTCGCAGCAGCAGCTACCTTCAGGGCTTTCGCCCCACCCACCTGATGGCCAACCTCTGGACGGCCTGTCAAAACCTGCAACAGCAAACTACCCTAGGGCGGCGGCGGCTCTAGTCGGCTGGGCTTCATAGCCATTTCTATACTGGTGAGATAACGGCTAAAAAATCCCCCCTGCCCCCCTTAATAAGGGGGGCAGGGGGGACTTGACGGCGAGCGCCTGGGGGATCAGAGCGGATCCCTTTTTTAAGCTTCTATGGAGTACCGATCCCACCAGCGGTTGAGGGGGTAGTAGAGGGCCGGTGCCCATAGGCTGCTCAAAATCGCTGAGCTGAGGGCGATGCGCTGGTGGTAGAGCCAGATCTTACCCAGGGGCGGGTAGAGAGAGTCCATTGAGATCAGCTGGTGAAAGCTGATCTGTAGCGCCAGCACCGTTTCGGCGATCACCGCCATGGCAAACACAATCAGCGCCACTGAGACAATGTCTTCCTGCAAATAGCGCTGCTTTTGCAGCCGCGCCGTCAGCACCCCCACCACAATTAAGCTGAGGGTGTGGGTCGGCTCAGGGGAAGTCATGGCGTCTTGCAGCAGGCCCAAGACTAGACCGGCGATCACCGCTTCCCACTGGGTGCGCCTAATGCTCCAGGCCACCACCCAAATCAGCAGCCAGTGGGGCGACACCCCCAGCAGCTGCATCCCCGGAATTCGACTGGGCAAAAGCAGTAGGCACGCCCCCACCGAAGCGATGGTGACGGCGCTGTTGATCACCCAGGGACGCCGCCACAGCGGCAGTGACGACACGCGCATACCTGGGTTCATAGCCCTGCCCCATCGCCCTCAGGCACTAAACCATTCTGGGGATCGGTGCCGGGCAGCACCGGGGCATCGATCGTCTCCTGGGGGGCAAAGGGATGAATCACCGCCCACTCCAGCACCGGCAGCGGCGATGACAGCTGAATCACTGCCTCTGGGGCGGGGCTTCTAGTTAAATCGATCGACTCAATTCGCCCCAGGGGAATATCGCTGGGAAACAGGCGGCTGTAGGAGGAGGTGACAATTACATCGCCCGTGTTGACATCGGGCAGCTTCTCAAAAAACTCCATCACCACCCGATTGTTAGACTGCCCGCGCACCACGCCCATGGCCCGACTGCGGCTCACCTTAGCACCGACTCGGCTGGTGGGGTCGCTGACCAGCAATACCCGCGATGTGCTGGGCGACACCGCCACCACCCGGCCCACTAACCCACCGGGGCCAGTCACCACATAGCCAACGGCAACCCCACTGCGGCTGCCCCGGTTAAGAATAACGTGCTGCCACCAGTGATCGGCTCCGCGACCGATCACCGTGGCGCGCAAACCCTCAGCGGTCATTGTGTCTTCGTAGGTTTCGAGGGTCTGTAGCGCCCGATTTTGGTTCTCTAGCTCAACAATGCGCTGCTGCAGCTCCAGAATATAGCTATTTTCAAACTGCTGCTCGCGGCTTAGCCCAGCCTGCAAAGGCCGAGTTGCCCAGTGATAGGTCTCATAGATCAGAGCACCGTCGCTGGCTCGCAATAGCCAGGCGGAGGAAACGGCCAGGGTGACCATTCCCGCTTTGAGGGCGTGACGTGTCCACCAGCGGCGTAGAGCAAACATACTTTCTGGGTAGATGACAACTCGAACGCGACCCTAGGCGACCCTAGAGGCTCCGTCCGCTGAAAACCCGGCCCATCTGGCTAAAGTTTTCTAGCACTCGACCGGTGCCTAGCACTACGCAGCTGAGTGGGTCAGCCGCCACATGCACCAAAATGCCTGTCTCATGGCTGATCAGCGTATCTAGGCCCTTGAGCAACGCTCCGCCCCCGGCCAGCATGATGCCCCGGTCAATAATATCGGCCGCTAGCTCAGGCGGGGTGCGCTCTAGGGTGCGCTTTACAGCCTCGACAATAACTGAGAGTGGCTCAGCCATGCTCTCGCGAATTTCGGCACTCTTTACCGTCACCGTGCGGGGCAGCCCCGACAGCAGGTGTAGACCTCGCACATCCATGGCGATTTCGTGGTCGTCGGGGCTGGGGTAGGCCGAGCCAACGTTGATTTTGATCTCTTCAGCGGTGCGCTCACCCACCACCAGGTTGTGCACCTTTTTCATGTAGCTAGAAATTGCTTCGCTGAGCTCGTCTCCAGCCACTCGCACCGACTCGCTGAGGACGGTACCCTGCAAGCTCAGCACCGCCACTTCCGTGGTACCGCCACCGATATCGACAATCATGTTGCCGGTGGGCTCGGCCACGGGTAGGCCAGCGCCAATGGCGGCGGCCACAGGCTCGTCAATTAAGTAGACCGTGCGGGCACCGGCCTGCTGGGCGGCATCCATCACCGCGCGACGCTCAACGCCAGTTACCCCGCTGGGAATACCGATAACGATGCGGGGCGATACCAGCGTGCGGCCTTCGTGTACTTGACGAATGAAGTGCTTGAGCATCAACTCAGCGGTATCAAAGTCGGCGATCACTCCATCGCGCAGAGGACGCAGGGCCACCACGTTACCAGGGGTACGACCCAGCATGCGTTTGGCCGCTTCGCCCACCGCCAGAGGTTTCTTTTCGATTTGGTCTATGGCCACAACGGAGGGCTCTTGCAGCACCACCCCTTTGCCAGAGACGTATACCAGGGTGTTGGCTGTACCCAGGTCAATACCCATATCGCGGGAAAATCTGTCGAAGAAAGCCACAGGCAATAACGCCCCTAAACTAAAGAAAAACAGAGAACCAACGTCACTGTTAGTCTAAGGCGACCAACACTGATGTCGATGTGGATTCTATTACGTTTCGTATCAGTGCGTCCAGTAACTGATTATTCATTGACCAGCAAGAAAGTAACGCGATCGCACTGTCAGCCGCCGCCGGTTTTGCAGCTGCTCTCCCGCTCTCGGTCAAGGGCACCCAAGGAAGAAGATAACAGCTCGCTCTCAGACGCTCAGAATCTCCTGGAGGTTCCTGACGGATGATCGAGTTTCGCCTACAATGCGGGAACGAGTGTTGGGCAAGCAGCAATGACGATCAATGTGGTCACTCTAGTGGGTCGAGTTGGCACTGACCCCGAGGTTAAGTATTTTGAGTCGGGCACGGTGAAGTGCAATCTGACCCTAGCGGTGCGGCGGCGCTCAAGCCGGGACGACAAGCCCGATTGGTTTAATCTAGAGCTTTGGGGCAAAACCGCCGAGATTGCGGCTAACTATGTGCGCAAGGGCAGCCTGATCGGTGTCAGCGGGGCACTCAAGTTCGACCACTGGCAGGATCGGGCATCGGGTACTCCCCGTTCCAAGCCTCTGATCAAAGTTGATAATCTAGAGCTTTTGGGGTCGAAGCGGGACAACGAAGCGCCCACGGGCTACAGCGACGACGAATTTTAGTCGCCCAATGGTGGGCACTGCCCACCATTGGAAAAACTATTTTCCAGATGTCGCCTAAGTTTTATCGCTGCTCTCCGCTAGAAGGGTATCTGCCCAGGGGTTTTCTCCCTGGGGCATACCCGTTTTATGAGGCAGCCGGGCCAACTTCCTCTAGCCAGTCAAAGATTTGGCTGAGCTGCTCTGTAGTGACGAGGCCGTACTGCCATAGCGCCATGGGCAGCAAATTGGTGGCCTGCCCAGCTTTGCGCAGTCCCATGGCGATCGCCTCAGACGAGATCGCCAACTCAGTCTGAAGAAACTGGATGAGCTGCATTTGACGCTGGGAAGGCATAGGGGTAAGGCAGAGGCAAACTTTAGCCATCACTATAGCGACTCTGGCTGCCTTTTGCCTCTGCCTTGGGTCAGACGGGTTAAACCTGCTGGGCGTCTACTGTTTGGCTGATATCCCAAGTCCAGTTCGCGATCTGTAGTTTTCCCCCAGGTAGAACTCCACTGCTGGACTTGGATGAGGTTTATTTAGCTACTGTCTAGGGCGATTTTCTAGGTAGTCGGTCAGGCGGGTAAGGGTGTCGTTGAGTTTTTCCTCAATGCTGGGTTCTACGGCGGCGGCGGCGGCTTCTTCTAGCGCTGCCCTGCGCTTGAGGCGCTCAAAGGCGCGAATGATCACGTACAGCACCAGGGCAATGATTGAAAAGTCGATGATGGTGCCAAAGAAGCTGCCCAGGCGAATGCCCGGCCCCACCACGGCCTCACGCCAGTCGGTGCCAGCCTGTGACAGCAGCGGGTTAATGATGGCGGGCATGAGAATATCTTCGACCAGAGAGCTAATGATGGCCCCGAAGGCCGTGCCAATGATCACCGCCACGGCCAGATCGACCACGCTGCCCTTCAGGGCAAATGCTTTGAAGTCTTCCCAAACACTGCTAACGCGGATGCGTCGGCCCCCTACACCGTTGGCCATAGCGTTCTACTCCTCGCCGGTTGTACTTCTCAAAGATCAAGCTACACATTAGTACAGGCGAAAAAAAGAATCTACTGGCTATGGCCAAAGCAGGCTTTGGCCCGTAGCTACATAGACCAAGTTCTGTTGCTGGCTGCGGCCAGGGGCTGAACATCTTAGGTTGGCAGGCTGATTGTGCCAGGCTGCGGGCGCTGGCTTAAAGTGCTGTTAACCCTGGGGTCATCAGTAGGGTTGTAAGATTGCAGCGAACTGCGATGAAAACTGCCTCACCATGCTGGAACCGACCCGGGTAATTGAGCTATTCATGACCTCTCCCCACATTCATGAGGTCAAAGCTGGGGAGACCATTTTTGAAGCCGACACCCCTGGCGAGGTCATGTACGGGATCCTTGAAGGCGAGGTAGAAATGCGTGTGAAGGGTCATACCGTTGAGACCATTAGCCACGGCGACATATTTGGCGAAGGGGCGCTGGTGCAAATTCCCTCTGTGCGGGCCTCTACGGCGGTGGCCAAGACCGATTGCAAGCTAGCGGCGGTCGACAGAGCTCACTTTATGTTTTTGGTGCAAGAGACGCCGCTGTTTGCCCTGGAGGTAATTCGCAGTCTCTCGACTCGACTGCGCAGCTTTAAGGCCTTGGTGTAGGCGCGGGGCGGGCGTGGGGCAAAGCGCAGTTGTGAGCGGTTTCTGGCTTGATCTCACCGGACTATGGCCTAGCAGTATGTTTAACCACCCTTTGTGTCACGGCATCCGTCCTATCCTCTAAACTGCACCTCAGGATGTTAGTGAATACGGTTTAGACCGAGGAGTAATTAGGATGGATGCAGCCGCCCTTTGGCAACGCTATAAAGACTGGCTCTACTACAACGAAGGCCTGGGCTTTTACCTAGATGTTAGCCGCATGGGTTTTGACGATGCCTTTGTGGCCAGCATGCAGCCGCGCTTTGCCCAAGCCTTTGCCGATATGGCCGCTCTGGAGGCGGGGGCGATCGCCAACCCCGACGAAGACCGTATGGTAGGCCACTACTGGCTGCGCGATGCCGACCTGGCCCCTACCCCCGAGCTCAAGCAAGACATTCTCGAAACCCTGACCAGCATTGAGCAGTTTGCCAGCCAGGTGCGCACCAGCGGCATCACCCCCCCTGGGCAAGAGCGCTTTACCGATGTGCTCTCCATCGGCATTGGCGGCTCGGCTTTAGGGCCGCAGTTTGTTGCCCAGGCCCTGGGGCCAGACTTTCCGCCGCTGGCGATTCACTTTATCGACAACACCGACCCCGAAGGCGTTGATCGCATTTTGGCCCGGCTCGAAGACAAGCTGCCCACCACCCTGGTGATTGTCATCTCTAAGTCGGGCGGCACCGCCGAAACCCGCAACGGCATGGTCGAGGTGCGCACCCGATTTGAGCAGCGGGGGCTAGATTTTCCCAAACAGGCCGTTGCCGTGACCGGGCGAGACAGCAAGCTAGAGAACCAGGCCATCGGTGAGGGCTGGCTCACCACCTTCCCCATGCGCGACTGGGTGGGTGGGCGCACCTCTGAGCTATCGGCGGTGGGGCTGCTGCCTGCGGCCCTGCAAAATATCAGCATTCGCTCCATTCTTGGTGGAGCCAAAGAGATGGATGCCGCCACCCGTGTGCCCGACCTGCGCCGCAACCCCGCGGCCCTGATCGCCCTGGCCTGGTACTACGCGGGCAACGGCAAGGGCGAAAAAGACATGGTGGTGCTGCCCTACAAAGACAGTTTGCTGCTGTTTAGCCGCTACCTGCAACAGCTGGTGATGGAGTCGCTGGGCAAAGAAAAAGACCTCGACGGCAATGTGGTCTACCAGGGCATCGCCGTCTACGGCAATAAGGGTTCCACCGACCAGCATGCCTACGTGCAGCAGCTGCGGGACGGGGTGGCCAGCTTTTTTGTCACCTTTGTTGAGGTGCTTAAAGACCGGGTCGGCGACTCGGTAGAAATAGAACCCGGCACCACCAGCGGCGACTACCTGTTTGGTTTCTTGCAGGGCACCCGCAAAGCCCTGTACGAAAACAGTCGAGGCTCGATCACCGTGACCCTGCCCGAGGTCAACGCCCACACGGTTGGGGCGCTGATCGCGCTCTACGAGCGGGCGGTAGGTTTCTACGCCTCGCTGGTAAATATCAATGCCTACCACCAGCCGGGGGTTGAGGCGGGCAAGCTGGCCGCCTCTGGGGTGCTCGACCTCCAGCAGGCGGTGGTCAAGGCCCTGGCCCAAAGCCCTGAGCCATTAACCCTAGCAGAGCTAGCCGCCCAGGCCGGTGCCCCTGATGCGGTGGAGACAATCTATGCGATCGCGCGTCACCTCCATGCCAACCAGCGCAGCCTGGTGATCCACGGTAACCCAGGCCATCCCGAGGCGCTTAAGATTGCCGCTCTGGGTTAGTTAACCGGGCCGTGAGCGTCTGAGGCGATCGCCGCCTCAACCCTAATCTGGAATCCACACATAGGGGCTGCCGGAGACGCTCACCCCGTCGGCTTGAGAAAACCGCACCACCACCAGTCGAGAACTGTCGCGGCCCAGGTCGAGGTAGCCGCTAGCCCACAGGTCAGAGCGCACCACGCCGGTAACTTCGAGCCGATAGCCGCCGGGGGGTAGGTAGAGAGTTTTTTGGCGGTCAAAGTTGCCGGGCCGGTGTACGACTCGACCATTCAGATAAACCGTGCCCCACTCGCTGCCTCGGGCATCAAGCTCTACCCTAATCTGAGTCTCTTCGCGACGGGGCACCGGGTAGGGCGGCACGATGATCACCGTCGGGTTCACCGGCGACTGCTGAATGATGATCGGCCGTCGTCGAATAATCACTTGGCTAGCGCGAATAATGCGGTCTGACTGAATGGTGGGGGTCGCTTGCGCCTGAACCAGCGGTGCCCAGAGCAGCGCTAGCCCGGCAGTGAGGCCAGCGCCACCTCGCCAGATTAGGTGGTGCAGCGCTCTCCAGAAATTGGGCGATCGCCATTGGCCTTGCCATCGACCTTTGGAACTCTTGGCTCTGTACGTGTTAATCACCATCCTCACTACTCCTTAAAAATCGCAGCCTCTCGTCTGACGGTAGTTGCCCCCGGCTCTTTAGCTCGGTTCTTGGGCCTGATTATTGGGCCGGGCTGTTTGGCCCGGCAAATGGCCTAGAGCTGCCTGTGTAGGTAGCTCTAGGCTAGCCTACGGGTAGATATCCACACCTCGGCCTAGCCACCTAACCGAGTAAAGTTGACTAAAATTTAGACAGTGAAAAACAGTCTGCCCAGATTGAGCGGCTAAGCTAGTGCTACAGCTGGATTCAGTCTGTGCGATCGCCCTGACCGGGGCACCCAAATCTATTTTGCCAAATCTATTTCGTTTTAAGAGGATAGGGCTTTGAGTAATACCAGCAACTTCCGTGAAGCCATCAGCAAGGCTAAGGGCCAGACTCTCGTCGGCCCCAACGTAATTAAAAAAGCGCTGCCCTTCGTCGGCGGCGGGCTGATTTTGACCGCCCTAGGCTCCTTCGGCGGTCTGAGCGTAATGGCCACCAACCCGGCCATTTTTATGCCCACCTTTTGGGTGGCGTTTATTGCTCAAATTGCGCTGTTCTTTGTGGCGATGAACGTCGCCTCTAAGGGCAACGACAGCACCGCCCTGCCCCTGTTGGCCACCTATAGCTTGCTGACGGGCTACACCCTCAGTGGCCTGCTGGCTGTAGCCCTGGGTACTGCTGGGGTCGGCGTGACCGGCATTGGGGCGTCGGCCCTGGCCTGCGGTGTGGTCTTTATCGCCGCCCGCCAGATTGGCTCTAACCTGTCTGAAGAAGACGGCTTCGCCCTCACCAAAACCATCGGCATGGGCGTTGTCGCTGTGCTGCTGGCGGTGGTGGGTCAGTTTGTCTTCTCCCTGTTTGGTGGCCCCGTTCCCCAGTTTCTCGACATCGCCATTTCGGCCTTTGGCGTGCTGGTGTTTTGCGGCGCTTCCGTGGTGGATTTCTTCATCCTGCCCCGCACCTACAAAGACGAACAGTACCTGTCGGCAGCGCTGTCGATGTATCTGACCTACATCAACCTGTTTGTCTTCATTCTGCGCCTGCTGATCGCCATCAACCGCGACTAGTTAGCGCCTTGGGGAAAATCCTCAGTCTATCCAAAAGCCTCGAAACTCTCTGGTTTCGAGGCTTTCTGCTTACATGGGAGATTTGCAGGCCACCATCGACGCTGCCTTGCAACGGTACGCCATCTACCAACTCGTAGTCATGCCAGTCAGCCGCCGCATAGCCTGCTACACACCAACCAGACGTTTCAAGATTTGCGCAACGGCATACAGCTCGTTGCCCTCGGCAGTGC
This sequence comes from Phormidesmidales cyanobacterium, assembly GCA_038255045.1. GTDB lineage: Bacteria > Cyanobacteriota > Cyanobacteriia > Phormidesmidales > Phormidesmidaceae > Nodosilinea. The sequence goes on along the minus strand of JBBSLR010000007.1, from coordinate 9,773 downwards.
TGAGGGTAAATTTATCCGACAGAGCATAGTGAGAAGAGTCGCGATCGCACTTAACGAACAAGTAATCTTCTCCGGTGGTAATCAGAGCGAACACGGGAGAAACCGGCGCAGCAGCCATATAGGAAAGAGTTTGGGCGATCGCTTGTCGCACACTAAACCCGTAGCGTTTACTTTCAATCACAATTAACCAGAGGCGATCACGAATCACCAGAGCATCGATCAACCCATCCAGTTGGGTATCGCCATCTTCAATTTCAAACCGGACATATTTTTCACTTCGGACTTGATAAGGCGGGTCGATAAATCCCAAGGTTTCCAGCAGCGGTGACAGCAAAATTAAGTTGACTGTGCCTTCGGTGATGGCTCCACTATCGGCGTAGTAGAGATAACGCTGTTTGAGGTGATCGAGCCTTGTCTTCTCTGTATCGGTTAATGGGGGCAACGGTGCTTTCCATTCTGTGAAAAAAGTCGAAATGGGGCTGGGCGCAATGCCTAGCCTCGTCTGGGCTTCGGTGAGATTGGTAATCGCTTTGGTAATACCGAGAGTGACCATCGGAGTTTTAGCGGTGGGGAGTGGTTTCTACGCTAGCATTCTCCAGCAATGTAGTCCGCTTCGCGCCCCATCCTTACCTATACTGGTACCTTGGTGCCTATCACCGCCCCCCTCAGGATTTACTGTCAAGGAGTCCCATGTCTGTCATCCGCGCTCTGCATCAACAGCTGGTTAGCAAAGAACGCTCTGCGGTAGAGATCACCCAGGCGTACCTTGACCAGATTGCAGCCCTGGAACCCACCCTTCACAGCTACCTGACGGTGACGGGCGATCAGGCCCTGGCCCAGGCGGCTCAGGTTGATGCCCGCATTGCCGCTGGCGAGGATATCGGTATGCTGAGCGGTATTCCGATCGCGCTCAAAGACAACCTCTGCACCGAGGGCGTGCGCACCACCTGCGGGTCAAAGATGCTTGAGAACTTTGTGCCGCCCTACGAATCGACCGTGACCGGGCGGCTGCGAGATGCAGGGGCGATCGCCCTGGGCAAAACCAACCTCGACGAGTTTGCCATGGGCAGCTCCACCGAGAACTCTGCCTACCAGGTCACCGGCAACCCCTGGGATGTCACCCGCGTGCCGGGCGGCTCCTCCGGTGGCTCTGCCGCCGCCGTGGCCGCCGGAGAATGCGCCGTTGCCCTGGGGTCAGACACGGGTGGCTCGATTCGCCAGCCCGCTTCTTTCTGCGGCATTGTGGGTCTTAAACCTACCTACGGCCTAGTATCGCGATTTGGATTGGTTGCCTTTGCCTCTTCGCTCGACCAAATCGGCCCGCTAACCCGCACCGTAGAAGATGCCGCCCTGCTGCTTCAGGGCATTGCGGGCCACGACCCCCGCGACTCCACCAGTCTCGATGTCAACGTTCCCGACTACAGCCAGCACCTCAAGACCGACCTCAAGGGCCGCAAGGTGGGCATTATCACCGAAACCTTTGCCGCCGAGGGCATTGACCCGCAGGTGAGAGCCGCCACCGCCACCGCTATTCAGCAGCTTAAGGAGCTCGGCGCTGAGGTTCAAGAGATCTCCTGCCCCCGGTTCGCCTACGGCCTGCCTGCCTACTACATCATTGCGCCCTCAGAGGCATCGTCAAACCTGGCTCGCTACGACGGAGTCAAGTACGGCATCCGCAACAACAACGACAGCCTAATGTCGATGTACACCAAAACCCGGGCCGAGGGCTTTGGGGCCGAGGTCAAGCGGCGAATTATGATTGGCACCTACGCCTTGTCAGCGGGCTACTACGATGCCTACTACCTCAAGGCCCAGAAAGTACGCACCCTGATCAGGCAAGACTTCGAAACCGCCTTCAGCCAGGTGGATGTGCTGGTGTGCCCCACCGCCCCTACCACCGCCTTTAAAGCGGGCGAAAAGGTCGATGATCCGCTCAGTATGTATCTCACTGACCTGATGACGATTCCGGTTAATCTGGCCGGTTTGCCGGGGCTAAGTCTGCCCTGCGGCTTTGATGAGCAGGGTTTGCCCATCGGTCTACAGATCATCGGCAATGCCCTGCGCGAAGACCTGCTGTTTGAGGTGGGCTACGCCTACGAGCAGGCGACGGAGTGGCACAATCGGGTGCCAGAGAATAAGTGAGTCGGTGGTGAGGGCTGCGCCCAAAGACTAGAGCTGAGGGACGCGGTGGAGATTAGCCGCAGGGGGCAGCACTGATCGCGGGTTGAATCGATCTGGGGTGAATAGATGGCCGGGTAGTGGGGGTACTTTACCTAACCCTTTAGTTACGGAAAAATCGTCACAAGGGGGCATGGATAAATCGGGCAAATCCTCCATAATGAGGAGCAAGATTTGGATCATCGCTGGCTTTTGGGCCGTAAACACTCTCCTCTACCCTTCCCTTTCACCCTTCCCTCCATGCCCCTTTTCAACTTTCTGCTTGGCGTCTTGGGTGTTGCAGGCTTAGTCTATGGGGCGCTGTGCGGCTGGCTGTGGCTATCTCAGCGCCAAATGATGTACTTCCCTTGCCCTAGCCTAGAGACCACCCCCAGCACCTTTGGGCTGGCCTATGAAGATGTTTGGGTGCCTGTGAATGGGGAGGGCGGCAAGTTGCACGGCTGGTGGCTACCCGCCGATCACAGCACCGACCTGACGTTTCTATACCTGCACGGCAACGCGGGCAACGTGTCTAGCAATCTGGGCAAGGCGATGGCGCTGCGATCGCTCGGTGCCAATGTGCTTGCCATCGACTATCGCGGCTACGGCCTTAGCTCTGGCCCCTTCCCCAGTGAGCCACAGTTCTACGAAGATGCCTGGGCCGCCTGGCAATTTTTGCAGACGGCCAAAGGCATGGGGCCGCAGCAGTTGGTGATCTATGGCCACTCCCTCGGCGGGGCGATCGCCATTGAGCTAGCCTGCCACATTCCCCATCTGGCGGGCCTGGTGGTCGAGGGATCGTTTACCGCCATGGCTGACATGGCCACCCTGTCTCAGTACAACCGCTGGTTTCCGGTGCGGCGGCTGATCACCCAGCAGTTTGACTCAGCGGCTAAGGTGCAGCAGTTAAAGGTGCCTACCCTATATCTGCATGGCCTGGCCGATGCCTCAGTGCCCGCCACCATGAGTGAAGCGCTCTACAACGCCACCAGCGGGCAAAAATCGCTGTGGCTTGTGCCTGGGGCCGACCACAACGATCTTCTAGACTGGGTGGGGGATGAGTTTGAGGGGCAGCTGCGCCAGTTTCTGCAAGACCACGTGCTGGTACGGCGCTAAAACCGCCCGAAATACTCCCTGGGTCTCTGCAAAGCTGGGGTGAATCTCCACCGCCCAACCGCTAGCCAACCTTTGAATTTGATAGAGTAGCCTCGATATAGCGATCACCCCTTCCCGGCGATCGCTTTTACAGTCACAGCCCCTCAGGTTAGGACAAAGTCGTCATTCCCGCGTCAGCGGTAATCTACTGGCCCGTAACTGCTCTCCAATGGATTCCCGTTTCCACGGGAATGACAGGCAGGGATTATTGCGAGCAAAACGTCCGAAGGATGTCGGCTATGGCTATCAGAGAAAGCTTTCTCAGCTGGCAACGACGATAATTTATCCATCCTCATTTCCTATATAAACTCCTATGGCTCGCCTTTCGACTGAACTAAACCGCTACTTTTTTGAAGAGGTTAGCACCTCCAAAGTCAGCCTTAAAGAAGTGCTTGATCTGGCCGGGGAGCGCACCTTTGGCTTCTTGTTTGTGCTGCTGGCCCTGCCCTCGGCCTTGCCCATACCGGCACCGGGCTATTCGGTACCCTTTGGCATTGTGATTTTTTTGCTGGCGGTGCAGCTGATCGCTGGGCGCACCCGCCCCTGGGTGCCCGAAGGCTGGAAGACCCGCCAGTTTGACCTGGCCACGGTGCAGAAAATTATTGGGGCCGGTATCCCCTGGCTTAGGCGTCTAGAGGCGATCGCCCGCCCCCGCATGACCCCGGTTTGCACCAGCCTGCCCGGGCGCACTGTGATCGGCGTCGCCATTGCCCTGATGGCGGTTTCGATGATGATTCCCATTCCGCTGACCAATACCCTGCCTGCCATAGGCATCTTTGTCACCGGCTTTGGCCTGCTCGACGACGATGGCGTCATTAGCCTAGGTGGTCTGGTGCTGTGCGCCATGGGCGGCATTCTCACCACGCTGATTCTGCTGTTTGGCTACGAGGCCGTCAAAGCCGGTCTAGACCTCATCCGCAGCGGCAGCCTCTAGCCCACCACTCACCCACCCACCGCTCACTCACCTACTCATCTACCCACTCACCCCCAACCTCACCCCCCAGCTCACCAGCTTGCCCATCGCCCCGGGAGCACTATCCACCGCCCGCAGTCGCCAGCTACCCTGGACGGGCTGGCCAATCAGCCGCGTTAACACCGGCGTGGTTTGCAAAGAATAGGTATTACGCAGCTGCCGCTGGCGACCGAGGGTGCGCCCCTGCAAGAGCACGGCAGCGCCACCGGGGGCAACCAGGGTGAGGCTGATATCTCCCAAGAACTCGTGATCGATGCTGACCTGTACCTGAATATCGGCCACCGTTCCTGTAGCTGCCACGACGACGCTACTCTCTACCCCACCCGGCTGATTGTCGGGAATCGTCTGCACAGCCTGGTTTTGCTGCTGCACTACCCGGCCCACCTGTCGCCCTACAAAGGCCCGCCGCTGGGCTTCGCGCACCGCGGCTGCCGCATTCACCTTGCCGTAGCCAAACCATTGGGAGTGGCCGTTGGCATCGTAGGTGCCGTGCTGAAGACCCAGCTGGGGGTCGGGGTTGCGATCGACAATTTTGTCGGCGGTGCCCTGCAAGATTTCGCGCACCTGGCGGGCCGTCAGGCTGGGGTTGGCCGACAGCATTAGCCCCACCACCCCAGCCACCACCGGGCAAGCGCTAGAGGTGCCGCCAAAGGCATTGGTAAAGTCATCGCCGCTGTAGCCGGCCCCCTGGATGCGATCGCTCGTGACCATGCCCAGCCCCGGCTGAAACTGACGCAGCGGCGGCCCCGTGGTCACATTGCCCAACCGAGGCAGCGCCATAGAGGGGGGCGCATTGCTGCTGGGAGCCGCCACCGCAATATGCTCACCCCAGTTGCTGTAGGCCGCCTTTGCCCCCAGGCTGGTCGAGGCCGACACCGCAATCACATCGGGGTGAATGGCAAACCCGCTCAACCATCGGGTGGGGCCACTGAGAGCATTTTGGGGCCACTGGGTCTCGTTGACGGTGCCGCTCAGGGGGCGGTTGGCATTGCCCGCCGAAAACACAATCACGCAGCCCTTGCCGCTGCGCCCCGTGGTTGCCGCCCGCGTGATCGCATTGGTCTGCCGCAGGGTGAGCGGAAAATAGTTGGCCGCAGCAGACCAGCTACAGACAATCACGTCGGCCCCCCGGCGCACGGCTTCGTCAAACAGCTGCTCGATCGCCCCGTCGTCAATAAAGCCCGTGGTGCGAATGGGCATAAACGCGCAGCCCGGAGCCACCCCGACAATGCCGGTGGCATTTTCTTCGCCAATGGCCAGGCCCGCCACCGCCGTGCCGTGGTTTTCATTCTGCCGGGTGGGCAGGGGCACCGCGTCTCGATCTTGCAAATCTAGCGGGGCCACCAGCTTGCCCACCCCTTGCAGATCGGGGTGGTTCAAATCAAACCCGTCATCGCTGACGGCAATCACCACTGATCGCGCCCCCCGCGTCGTATCCCAGGCGGCCTCAGCAAAGATGTGTGACCCCGCCGCCAGGTTGGCGCCGCCGTTGTGAAACAGGTGCCACTGCTGGGGATATCGATCATCCGTGGGGCGGTAGAGGCTGCCCATTTCGATGGCTAGGTTAGGCTCTGCCGCCAGCACGGCAGTGGAGGCCATCAGCCGGTTAGCCAGCTTGATAGGATTTTCGGTGGCGAATCGGGTGACTTTAACCACAAAGGCATTGGGAATCCCTACCAGGGATTTCTCAATGGCTAGCCCCAGGCCCTCCAGGATGGCCTCAACGGCTGGGGCCGCTAGATCTGGGGCAAACTGCACCGTTAGCTGATCCGTCAGATAAACCCAGGTTTGAGGGCTATCGGCCAAGCGATACACATGGCTAGCAAACAACACTGAGGTATTTTGCCGAGCCAGGGCCAGGGTTGTTTCTAGGGCTATTTCAGGTACCTGCCACTCCACCAGCTGCCCGCCCGCCACCGCCCTCACGGCTACGGGGTTAAGCTGCCGCTGTACCGCCTCCAGAGCAGCCGGATCGGCGAGGCGGGTCGTAAATCGGCCCGCCACCTTCTCTAGCAGCAGCTCTTCACCGCCGCGCTGCAAGATCTCGCCCCGAAATTCGCCCCGAAATTCGCTATGGGGGCCGCTGCCGCTGGGGGAGCGAGGGTCGGCGGGAGATGCAGTCATGGATGATTTGACCCAGGTTGGGAACCAGGTTGGGAACATTTGGCTCCCAGAACAGGCTTGGACAAGGCTATGGCTATACCCCAAACTGTCCTAGACCCCGTTGCCTTAGGACAGTTGCCTGACTGGGCATAAAATTAGGCGTTACGCCATACCGAAATGATAAGATATCTCAGTGATTTTCAGTTCGGTTGTCCCTCACTACGTTTTATCTATGGTCGTTACTCGCCGTTTTCTGCGTTACTCCCTGGGTGGCTGTGCCGCCGCTGCGCTGTCCGTAGCCCTGGTAGGGGGAATGTCTGGAGCGGCATTGGCCCAGACCACCGAATCTGACCCGGTTCGCCCGCTAAACCAGGCCACTAGCGCCCTCAGCATCGTCGGTGGTCAGCAGCTGATGACCGAGGCCAGCGCTGCGATCGCCAACCAAAACTATCCCCTAGCCCAAGAAAAGCTCACCCAGGCGCGCGAAAGCTTCAACCAGCTTTCGACCTACTACCAAGAGCTGGCCCAAATGTTTGTCGGGGTCGACACCCAAATCAACCGCAGCAACCGCGATAAAGCTTTAGAAACAGCCCAGCTGCGCGACCAGGCCGCCTACCAGTTGGCCCTGGTTCACCGTGCCCAAGACCAGCCCAATCAGGCTGTGCCTTTTCTAATGGAAATTTTGCGCAGTCAGCAGCCCACCCGTGAACTGGGCCAGCGCGCCTACCAACAGCTATTTGAACTGGGCTTTGTGGATGAGTCCTATGCTGGCCGGGCCGCTACTACCACGCCGGTTGCCCCCGAAGCCCCAGTCGAGTAGATAGTCTGTGGTATAGGCGCAGTGGGGCGGTTTGCAGCCTCTGCCAGTCAGCGCCAGATTCTCTGGCCTGTCTCTGTCAAACTAGGTGTACACCTGGCAAGATGGTGTAGGGGTATGTAGACCTCTCTAGATTATTCACCATCAGAAAGAAACGATCCCATGATTACTCCCGACCAGGTTAGCACCATGATTAAGGCTGGCCTGCCCGATGCCAGCGTTCAAGTGCAAGATTTGACCGGCGGCGGCGACCATTACCAGGTGGTAGTCGTGTCATCGCAGTTTGCGGGGCGCAGCCTGGTGCAGCAGCATCAGCTAGTCTATGGTGCGGTACGAGAGGCGATGTCCTCCGAGGCCATCCATGCGCTAGCCTTAAAGACATATACCCCAGAAGACTGGGCCGCTCAAAGTGCCTAAGCACTGCTTCGCTTTGATTGTTTATTCCGTTCTGCAAAGGTTCCGTTCTGCAAAGGTATTGATGCTATGGATTCAGTAACTAAAGAAAGACTCGACCAGCTAGTGCAAAACAACACCATCATGGTGTTTATGAAGGGCAATAAGCTGATGCCCCAGTGCGGCTTCTCCAACAACGTGGTGCAAATCCTCAACGTGCTGGGGGCGCCCTTTGAGACCGTTGATGTGCTGGCCGACGCCGACATTCGCCAGGGCATTAAAGAGTACTCTAACTGGCCCACGATTCCCCAGGTCTATGTCAACGGAGAGTTTCTCGGCGGGTCAGACATTCTGATCGAGCTGTACCAAAACGGCAAGCTCCAGGAAATGGTTGAGATCGCGCTGGCTTCCTAGGCCTTGTGGGACTTGTGGGATCAGTCAGGTAGGGAGTTTCTTCCTGGTAAAGACCTGGGGCGGAGATCCCCCCTGCCCCCTTGAAAAGGGGGGTCACTGATTAGGCTCCTACAGCAATGAACCGGGGGGATTGAATCTCAGCCCAGGGCATGTCTGATCACGTGAGCACTGCTGTGGCCGGCTTCAACTGACTACGCGTCAATCTGACTTCTGCAACCAGCTAGGCGGTGTAGACTGCCCCAAGCCCGAGCGATCGCAGTCCCTGGCGGTAGGCAATGGAGGTTTTATCGGCCCCGATGTGCGATTCTGCCGACATATCGAGGGGCAGGTCTTCAGGATACTGGGCCTCTACCACCTCTTTGTCTTCTGCAAACACCTGGTAGTTAAACTCGTAGACCGGCTCCAGCGGCTGATCTTTGTCGAAGTTGCGGCAGATGGGCACAAATATCCGCGTCCTGCGGGCTGATACGGGGCTGGCTGCATTGAGAATGCACAGCCGTCCCTCGCCGGGGAAATGCACCGTTAGCCTGGCCGTAAACGGCAAAAAAACTTCAAACACCCGCAGCCACTTAAAATCTGCCGGGGCCAGGTCTTGCAGCCCCTTAGGAAAATTGCTCACGGTGCTGAGATACTCTGCCCGCAGACCCTGCTCGGTGGGAATAACTTCGTAGTGGGGCACCACCGGGTTGTTGGCATCGCCAAAGGTTTCGGTATGCACCCAGGCAAAGTGGGCCACGTCTAAGAAACCCTCGATCTGTCGCCCCGCCGCCGCGTCTAAATCGACCGAGGCGGGCAAAATTTGCTGGTACTCGGGGTCATCCCACTCGGGCAGGTCGGGCAGCGGATACTGGTCGTTGTCGCTAAGGGTTGTCCATACCAAACCGTAGGCTTCTTTGACCGGGTAGGTTTTGAGGCAAAGTTTTTTGGGGATGTTGGCCTCGGGGCGGGCGGGCACCTTGACGCACTGCCCCTGGGGGGAGTAGTGAAACCCGTGGTATTTGCACACCAGGTGGTCATCTTTCACCCAGCCCATGCTGAGGGGAATGCCCCGGTGCAAGCAGATGTCGTTGGCCACCGAAAGCCCAGCGCTGGTGCGCCAAATCACCAGGCGCTGATCTAGCAGGGTGGCGGTAACGGGCTGATTGGTGACATCGTGGCTAAAGGCAACGGGATACCAAAAGGGGTGCAGCGCATCCCAGTCCGATTCGGCAAACGTGCAGCCTCTGGGGTAAACCTGTTGGTGGGCCATAACTTTCATTCTGTGCAAAACGTTAAATGATGTCATAGCTACCAAACCCGGTCAGCTGTTGTCTGATGTACAGGCTACAGCAGCGCTGAAGCAGTTCGGTAGCCTCAGGGGCTGGCATCGATTTAGCCCAGTAACAGCCCTGGCCAAATTCACAGCCCAGCGATCGCAGCGCTGCCCCCTGCTCCCGCGATTCTATGCCTTCGGCGATTCAGTCTACAGAAGCACGATAGAAGCATTTGTAGGATGGTCAGGTCAAGCCGTAACGCAATTCAAAACGTTGTCCAACGAGGGTTGCGCCCTCGGTGTGACCTAGGGCTAGGGGACTAAGAATGTTCTGAAGCGGCGGCATCCTCTGTTGAATTCTCTGAATCCTCTGAATCGTCCTCTGCTGGCTCGTCATTTTCCATTGGGCACTGGGGAATCAGAGCCTTACGCACCAGACGAGTCGTGTAGAAAGCCGCCGCCAGCGCCAGCAGCAGCCCCACCCCCTGGAGCCATATATCCTCTGGGGT
>JBBSLR010000006.1:0-18839 GCA_038255045.1 Phormidesmidales cyanobacterium | reverse complement strand
TGTTCTTGTTTTTGATATTACTTCTCCATCGACATAAAAAAACGGCTCTTTTAGGTTTTATTCCTATGCAAATCACAATCCAGATTTCAGATGACCTCGAACAAAAGCTTACAGAACGGGCAACCCGACTCAACATTCCATTAGAAACCCTAATTCTCGATTCTCTGACTGACCTCGTTGAGCCATCAGACCCCGACGATACGCCCAAAGAAGTGGTGCTTGAGAGTCTGCGAGCGTCCTTAGAAGATGTCAAAGCAAGCAGAGTATACCCCATAGAACAACTCTGGGACGGCATTGATGACTGATCCATCCACTGTCCATATCCAGTTTTCGGCCGAATTCAAATCTCAACTTCGCAGTTTGGCCAAGCGCTACCGACAAATTCGTAGCGATCTCCAACCTTTGATTGATCAGCTCCAATCAGGAAACCTTCCAGGCGATCAGATTCCCGGTACGGGCTATACGACCTTCAAAGTTCGACTCAGCAATACTGATATTCGAAAAGGTAAGCGATCAGGCTATCGGGTCATCTATCAAGTGCTTGAACCAACTTCGGTATTGCTGCTACTGATTTATGCCAAGTCTGATCAAACAGATGTCACCGTAGCGGAAATTCAGACGGTCATTCGGAAGCATCTTCAAGGGTAAATAGACAGCGAACTTAGCTCTATCATTATTTTGGACACCCAAACCCGGTTAAAACGCCGTCAGCAGCATCGGATTACTTACGGTTTGTATCGTAGATAATCAATTCATGCCAGAAATCAAACCATCGGTTGTCAGAATTATCGTAAAAACTAGAGAGCTTTATGACCACGGCCTTTTTAGCGCGATCGCAAAGGGCGGAATAACGCCCCGTCTACCCAGTGCGTTCCCCCGAGGGAAATGGCTGGATGCATTCGCGATCGCGCCCAGACCCAGTCCTTTAAATTGTCGTTCAAGTCTTTAAGGAGGCTTTGACCATGACATTTACGATCGATTCAGCCCGCTCCATCTTTCCTGAGACCCAGGTAGCTGACGCAGTTCCAGTGGTCGTACAAGCCTGCAACCAGCTCAGCGCTGAAGACCAGCTCGCCCTACTGTGGTTTGCCTACACCGAAATGGGCATTACCATCACCCCGGCGGCCATGGAGGTTGTCAACATGATGTTCGCCGACAATCTCCTGACCCAAATTAAGCAGCTGCCAGCCCTAGAGCAAACCCAGGTCATGTGCGACCTGGTCAATCATTTAGATACGCCCATCTGCCGCACCTATGCCGCCTTCGGCACCAACGTCAAGCTGGGATTCTGGTATCAGCTCAGCGAATGGATGCAGCAGGGCATTGTGGCTCCTATTCCAGAGGGCTACAAACTATCGCCCCAGGCATCGGAGGCGCTTGAAGCGCTCCGCCGCATCGAAGGGGGGCAGCAGCTCACCGTCCTTCAGGATCTAGTTGTCAACATGGGCTATGCCTCAACGGGAAGCACGCCCCCAGTTAAAGAGCCGGTGATTCCCCCCAAAGCGGCGGCCCCCCGCACTCACGTGAGTATCCCGGGCATCGACAATAAAACTGTCCTCAGCTATGTCGACAATATGAATGCCTTTGACTTCGAAGCGGCAGTGGCTTTATTTGCTGAAGACGGTGCCCTAAAACCCCCATTCCAGGAACCAGTTGTGGGTCGAGAAAGCATTCTCAACTACATGCGAAACGAATGCTATGGCCTTAAGCTGTTGCCAGAGCAGGGCATTTCTGAACCCGCAGACGGAGGCTTCACCCGGCTTAAAGTGACCGGAAAAGTGCAAACACCCTGGTTTGGCAACCAGGTTGGCATCAACCTGGCCTGGCGGTTTTTGCTCAATCCTGAGGGCCAGATTTTCTTTGTCGGCATCGACCTGCTGGCATCTGCCAAAGAGCTTTTGGATTTGGGTCTAGTCGGGTAAAAGGCCAGTCAAGCCATATTCAATACTGGAGGTCGATATGAACTGGGTTAAAGCGCTTGCTCAAGATGAACTGCCCGAAGGTGCGCAGCAGGTGGTGAAGGTCGATGACCGCACGCTGTTGCTGGTGCATCACGAGGGGCAGCTCTACGCCCTAGAAAATGCCTGCCCTCACATGAAGCTGCCGTTGAAGGGGGGCAAGATCAAAGATAGTGCGATCGTGTGTCCCTGGCACCGCAGCGCCTTTGATCTGGCCAGCGGGACTGTCAAAGACTGGAGCCCCTGGCCACCAGGGGTAGGGCGAGTACTAGCCATGGTGTCTAAAGAAATGGCGCTGCCGGTTTTCTCCACCCGCGTGGAAGACGGCAGCATTTGGGTCGAGATCTAAGCGATGGGTGCCCTGGTTGACTGACAAAAGTTATCCTCCCTCACCCCCAGCCCCTCTCCCAGGGGGCGTTCGCGAAGCGTCTCCTTTGGAGATGGGGAGCCGGAACAAACCTTCAAAGTCCCTCTCCCTAGGGAGAGGGATTTAGGGTGAGGGGAACTCCAAGTTTCAAGTCAGACGATGTTTAGATCAGGCGATCGCGACAGTTCACTGGCAGCCGATTGAGCATGAACCACGACATCGGTGTAGGTCCTATCTAGCGTTGGCAATAACCAGAGAACTCGACCATGCAAACAAAGACCCTGACCCCAGACCAGCTCCACAACCTAGATGCCTACTGGCGTGCCGCCAACTATCTGTCGGTGGGGCAAATTTATCTGTTCGACAATCCCCTACTCAAACATCCTCTCACCCTCGCCGATATCAAGCCCATGCTGCTGGGCCACTGGGGCACCACCCCTGGGCAGAATTTCATTTACGCCCACCTCAACCGGGTGATCAAACAATACGACCTCGACATGATCTACGTCTCTGGCCCCGGCCACGGCGGCCCAGCGGTCGTGGCCAACACCTATCTGGAGGGCACCTACAGCGAGATCTATCCCCATATCAGCCAGGACGAGGCGGGGCTGCAAAAGCTCTTTCTGCAATTTTCGTTTCCCGGCGGCATCCCTAGCCATGCCTCGCCGGAGTGCCCCGGCTCGATTCACGAAGGCGGTGAGCTGGGCTATTCCCTTAGCCATGCCTTTGGGGCGGTGTTCGATAACCCTGATCTGGTTGTGGCCTGTGTCGTGGGCGATGGTGAGGCGGAGACTGGCCCGCTGGCGACGGCGTGGCATTCCAACAAGTTTCTCAACCCCGTTACCGATGGCGCGGTGCTGCCCATTCTGCACCTCAACGGCTACAAAATTGCCAACCCCACCGTGCTGGCCCGCATTGAGCCAGAAGAATTGGATCAGCTGCTGCGGGGCAATGGCTGGACGCCGTATTACGTCGAGGGGGATGAGCCTGCACTGATGCATGAAGCGATGGCGACAACCCTCGATCGCGTGGTGGAAGAGATCCACCGCATCCAGCACGACGCTCGGGTTCTGGGCAACACCAAACGCCCCCGCTGGCCGTTGATCGTGCTTAGAACCCCCAAAGGCTGGACGGGGCCGAAATGGGTAGATGGCCTCCAGATCGAAGGCACATTCCGCGCCCATCAGGTGCCCCTCTCCGCCCCGGCCACCCATCCCGAACACCTGACCCTGTTAGAAGACTGGCTGCGCAGCTACCGACCGGAGGAACTTTTCGACGAGCAGGGGCGATTGAACCCGGAGCTGGCTGACCTGGCACCAACGGGCGATCGCCGCATGGGCGCAAACCCCCATGCTAACGGTGGTCTGCTGCTGCGCGACCTAATCATGCCCGACTTTCGCCAATACGCGGTGGACGTCCCGGCCCCTGGAGCGGTGCAGGCTGCCGACGCCCACCAACTCGGCGTGTTCCTGCGGGATGTGGCTCGGTTCAACCAAGAGCAGCGTAATTTCAGAATTTTTGGCCCCGATGAAACCCTCTCTAATCGTTTGGGGTCGGTGTTTGAGGTGACTGATCGCCAGTGGGATGCCCAAACCCAGGATAACGACGAGTTTCTCGCCGCCGATGGTCGAGTGATGGAAATGCTGAGTGAGCACCAGTGCGAGGGCTGGCTGGAGGGCTACCTGCTCACGGGGCGACACGGCTTGTTCAACTGCTACGAGGCATTCATCCACATCATCGACTCGATGTTCAACCAGCACGCCAAGTGGCTAAAGGTGACGGCAGAGCTACCGTGGCGACGACCGATCGCATCCTTAAACTACCTGCTGGCCTCCCATGTCTGGCAGCAAATGCACAACGGGTTCACCCATCAAGACCCAGGGTTTATCGATCACGTGGTGAATAAAAAAGCTGCCGTGGTGCGCGTTTACCTGCCGCCCGATGCCAACTGCCTGCTGTCGGTTTGGGATCACTGTTTGCGCAGCCGCCATTACGTCAACGTGGTGATCGCGGGCAAATATCAAGCCCCCCAGTGGCTAACGATGGAGCAAGCCGTGACCCATTGCACCGCAGGCATTGGCATTTGGGACTGGGCCAGCAGCGACGGCGGTGCTGAACCCGATGTGGTGATGGCCTGCTGTGGCGATGTGCCCACGCTAGAGACGCTGGCTGCTGTTTCCATTCTGCGAGAGCATTTGCCCGATCTAAAAATCCGCGTGGTCAATGTCGTTGACCTGATGCGACTACAGCCAGAAAGCGAACATCCCCACGGACTGAGCGATCGCGATTTTGACCAGCTCTTCACCCAAAATCGGCCCGTTATCTTCGCCTTCCACGCCTACCCCTGGTTGATCCATCGGCTCACCTACCGCCGCACGAACCATGCCAACATTCACGTGCGGGGCTACAAGGAAGAGGGCACCATCACCACGCCCTTTGACATGACGGTGCTCAACGACCTCGATCGCTTTCACCTGGCGATCGATGCGATTGATCGCCTGCCGCAGCTCGGGGAACAAGGCAGCTCCCTAAAGCAGCAGCTCCAGGCCAAGCTAATCCACCACAAGCAATACATCAATCAACATGGTCAGGACTTGCCAGAAATTCGCCATTGGCAATGGAGTTCAGGGTCAACGCCGCAAACAGAACCGTTGCGGGGAAAAACGCCTGTAGCGACATGAAATGAGTTGAAGGAGGCCACAATGTCGATTCAACTGAATGAAGAAAACAGCGGATCTTGAACGACTGGCGATGGTCGGCGAAACCCAGTTTGTAGGATGCGTTAGCGCCAGCGGAACGCATTGATTCTCCCAGCGCGATCGCCTTGCACCGCATGGATTACGCTTCGCTCATCCATCCTACGGGTGCCGCCTGTCGGGATATCGGCGACGGGTATTGTGCCCCAGTCGTGGCTGTAAACGCCTTGTGCCACATAGCGATGAAAGCTGGAAAAAGGCCAATCTTCAGACTGTTTGCAAAGACCATGCTTAACAGGGTTGTAGTGAATGTAGTCGCAGTGGTGTGCATAATCTGTCTCATCAACTCGTACTCACCGGGGGTTATCGGCGTGAACTCTACCGGGACAGTCTCGCCTTCAGGCAGATCCACCGCGATACCAAAGTCAGGAATCAGCAGTTGAGCATAGCAGTCGCTGGGATTGTCACGCCGAAAGTCGAGCCGCACCGGCTGCCCCACTGTGACGATGATGCGGTTAGGCTGGTAGGCCTTCGCCGCCGTTACCGTGGCCGTTTGAATGCCCTCAGGGGTGAGAATTGCCTCAGTTGTCTCTAGCGATGACTCAGGATTGATCGGCGGTTCAGCAAAAGCATGGGGCTGATGGTCGGTCGGCTCTGCTGTGGCTACAAGGGAAACTGCGTCTCCGGCCTCGGCCACCACCTCTACCGTGCCGCGAAACATATTCATACCGCAGGCAAACTCGTAGCGACCGGGCTGGGTGGGGGTAAATTCAATGGGCGTGGTCTGGTTCACGGGCAGCGCCTGGGCAATGCGAAAATCAGGGAACCGCACCTCTTCGAGGCAACTGCTGGGGTCTTTGCGAAAGAAGTGGAGCCGCACCGGCTGCCCTGCCTGCACCACAATGTGGCTGGGATCGTAGCCGCCATCGACGGTGACGGTGACCTCCTGCACACCGCCCGTGGTAGTGGCCTGGCGAGACTTGGACTTACTGAATAAGAACCACCAGAGTTCTAGGCCAATCAGGCTCAAGCCTGCCCCGGTCACGGCCACCTTCGACCATAGGGGTTGCTCAATCCGCTGGAATTGCCCAGCGGGCTCCATCGAGCGATCGGGCATCGCATCGTGGTTCATTTGGGCGGGGGTGCCGCTGACCAGGGTAAGCAGAAGGCTGAGGCTAGCGAGACCGCTGAGGGCAATTTTTTTCGTGTTCATGGGGGATGCTCCTAGGCAATGGCATTTACAACAAGTCCTGACAGTGCGCCCAGCAAGAAACCAAATTCGACTAGCAGGGCGAAAAATGAGGGGGAGTGGGTCATGGCTAAACGTCCTTGAGGCGGGTGGATGGGTTGAACGTTCACAGGTTATTTTTACCCTTGCAATTTCGGACGAAAGTTCCGCAGCCTGAGCGCATTGGTGACTACCGACACGGAGCTAAAGGCCATCGCGGCTCCGGCGATGATGGGGCTGAGCAGCCAGCCAAAGATGGGGTAGAGAATGCCCGCCGCGATCGGGATGCCGGCGACGTTGTAGATGAAGGCAAAGAAAAGGTTTTGGCGAATGTTGGCCATGGTGGCGCGGGAGAGCTGAATGGCGGTGACGATGCCGTGCAGGTCGCCGGAGATCAGGGTGATGTCGCTGGCGGCGATCGCCACATCAGTCCCGGTTCCAATCGCCATGCCCACATCGGCCTGAGCCAGGGCGGGGGCATCGTTGATGCCGTCGCCGACCATCGCTACGATCTTGCCCTCCCGCTGTAGGCTTTCGACCTGGGCCGACTTTTGGTCGGGGCGCACCTCGGCAAAAACGCGGGTAATGCCGACTTCGCGGGCGATCACCTCGGCGGTGCGGCGGTTGTCGCCGGTTAGCATCACCACCTCCAGGCCCATGCGTTGCAGGGTGGCAATGGCGGCCACCGACGACGGCTTGACGGCATCGGCAATGCCCAGAATGGCTTCTACCTGCCCATCGACCGCCAGCCAGACCACCGTGCGACCCTGCTCTTCGGTGCGCACCCACGGCTGCTGGAGGCGATCGGTGTCGATGCCCAGTTCTTGCATCCAGCGGTGGGTGCCGATCTGCACGCGTTGACCCGCCACAGTACCCTGAACGCCGCTGCCCGCAATGGCCTCAAAGCCCTGGGCATCCTCTAGGGTCACCCCTTGAGATTGGGCGTAGTTGACCACCGCTTCGGCTAGGGGGTGCTCAGAGTTGCGTTCCAGCGTTCCAGCCAGCTTCAGCAGGTGCAGTTCGGTGGCGGTGCCGTTGACGGTCAGGTAATCGGTCACCGTCGGCTTGCCCTGGGTGATGGTGCCAGTCTTATCCAGCACGATGGTTTGAATTTTGTGGGCCAGCTCCAGGCTGTCGGCCCCTTTGATCAAAATGCCGTGCTCAGCCCCCTTACCCGTGCCCACCATGATCGAAGTTGGGGTCGCCAGGCCCAGGGCGCAGGGGCAGGCAATAATCAGCACGCCCACGGTGGTAATTAGCGCCATGGTGACGTTGCCCATGACGTTGTACCAGACAATAAAGGTGAGAATGGCGATCGCCATCACCGCTGGCACAAACCAGGCCGTCACTCGGTCGGCTATTTTCTGAATCGGGGCTTTAGACCCCTGGGCCTGCTGCACCAGCTTGACGATCTGCGCTAAGAACGTATCTTTGCCGACCCGCGTAGCGCGAAACTTGAAGCTGCCGGTTTTGTTCAGCGTCGCCCCAATCACCTCGTCGCCCACGGTTTTCTGCACGGGCACGCTTTCGCCCGTCACCATGGCCTCATCTAGCAGCGAAGAGCCGTCGATGATCTCGCCATCGACCGGAATTTTCTCCCCAGGACGCACCAGTACCACATCGCCCAGCACCACTTCGGCAATCGGAATATCCACGTCCTGGCCGTTGCGAATCACTCGTGCGGTTTTGGCCTGTAACCCCATCAGCTTGCGAATCGCCTCAGAGGTTTGGCCCTTGGCCCGGTTTTCAAACAGGCGGCCCAGCAAAATCAGGCCGACAATCACCGCCGCTGCTTCGAAATACACGTCGGGCCGCAGCCCCTGATCGACAAACCACTGCGGGTAAACCGTAGGAAACAGCGAATACAGAAAGGCCGTCCCGGTGCCCACCGCCACCAGGGTATCCATGCTGGCGGTGTGACGCTTGAGGGCTTTCCAGGCGTTGATATAAAAGGAGCTACCCGCCCAGGCCAATACCGGTGCCGTCAGCACCATCTGCAGCCAGGGGTTGTGCATCCACGGGGGAATAAAGGGAATGGCTAGCCCTGTCATCATCGGCAGAGAGCCGATTACCAAAATACTGGCGATCGCTAAACTAAACCCGGCTTTGCGAGTGAGCTGGCGGTTTTCGGCCTCCCGCTCGCGGCGCTCGGCATCGTCTTCGGGGGCCAGCACATCGTCGCTGAGGGGCTGGGCGGTGTAGCCCGCGTCATCCACCGCCGCCTGAATTTTGGTCAGGTTAGTTTGGTGGGGGTCATAGGTAACGGCGGCCTGCTCAGCCCCAAAATTAACGTTGCAAGCCTCCACCCCAGGCACCGAACGGATGGCCTCTTCAATGTTGCTAGCGCAGGAGGCACAGCTCATGCCCCGCAGTTTTAACAGTTGATTTTCCATAGTTGTCTCCCTAATCCACGGTGTAGCCAGCGGTGGTAATGGCGGTTTTGATTGCCGCCTCAGGGGCATTGGTAACGATGCGGACCTGTTTAGTTTTAGTATCGGCGCTCACCTGGGCGGCGGCATCGACCGATTGAATGGCTTGGGTGACGGTTTTGACCCAGGCCGAGCAAGCCAGATTAGGAACCTTGAGTTCAAATGCATCGCCATTCCGCTATTCTCCGCCTGATCAGGCATCATAGCTGAATGCCCCATACCCCCTGTTTGAGCGCCAGGTGCTCGATCAGCCATGCCACCCGATGAAGCGTCGGGGGGTTGGCCCAGCATGCCCATTGCCATCATGTCTGGCACCTCGGTGCCGTACCAGGTTTGATACAGGCTTACATCTGCTCAAGCTCAAGGATTTAATCGCGAATTGAAGTGGACCCAAGTGGTTGGACAGTTCTGAAGGGAACTTAAGCTCTAACAGGCTCGAGTCCTGCTTGGGCCTGACCACCTGGCTTAACCATTCATCTCTGGCAACTCTCTCAAACAAGTTCTCAAGCTCTGCGTCTCGGTTGACGAAGCGCTTCTGTCAGCATGCTCTGCCCTCAAGCCGTTCGCTCAAACGGTGGCCATGGAGAACTTGCAGGCCTTGGCGCTGTCCCCAGGTGCGCCTAACCCCTACGAACAACGAACCCCGCAAATCTCTCGGGCAGATTGCGAGGCTAGGCAGATCGTACCCTAGCCACCCCAATTTGCACCTCAGCGGGGGGCTGGGGTTTTCGCGTTCTGCTTTCCTCCGCCCTTTCCCCTCCCTCGGAGGGGTGCCCGCAGGGCGGGGTGGGTCTGTCTTAGCCGTAGGGCAAGTGACTGACTGAAAGTAGGTGGCTTGTGGCCTAGTTTGACCCACCCCTACCCCTACCCAGAGGAGTTCAGACGCATCGAGCGGCGGTTTTCAGGCATTCAATCACCCGAGGACTTTTTGCGAGATGAAGCGGGGCTAGATCGATTAGATGCGATCGCGATGATGCTAATTGCGATTGGCGAAAATATTCAACGCATCAGCAAGCTGATCAGTCAAGATTTCTTTGATCAACATCCCAAGATTAACTGGGCAGGCGTAACAGGCATTAGAAACCTGCTCGCCCACGACTACCTTAATCTAGAGTGGGGCGCTGGCGCGATCGCAGCTGCCCCCCAGCGCCTCAACCACCACACAGGTATTGACCACCAGCATGGCCTGTACAGTTTCGGCCTCACTGCCGGGGCCACCGGGGCCTTCCACAAACAGAGGCTGGTCGGCCACCACTACTCCGGCATCCTTGGCCACGGTTTCGATCAGCTGGGGGTTGGTGGTGGTTTCGGCAAAAATTGCGGGCACCTGGGCCGATTTAACCTGATCTACCAGAGCCGTGAGGGCACCAGGGGTGGGCCTTTCGTCGGTGCTGAGGCCGCTCAGGGCACCCTGCACCTCAAAGCCGTAGGCGTCGGCAAAGTAGCCCAAGGCGTCGTGGGTGGTGACGAGCTGGCGCTGGTCTGGGGGCACCGTCGCCACCTGGGTTTGAATCCAACCGTCGATTTCGGTGAACTGGGTCGCTAGGCGATCGGCATTTTCGGCGTAGAGGTCGGCCTGGTCGGGGTTGACCTGAGCTAGGTTTTTGGCAATTACCGCCGCCATGGTGGCGTTGTGGGTAGCGCTGTGCCAAATATGCGGGTCGGGCACCAAATCGGCCTCAGCCGTGGTGCTGGGGTCGTGATCATCGTGGTCGGCGTGATCAGCCTCCTGGTCATGGGCCTCGCCGTTGTCATGGGCGGCTTCAGCCTCCTGGTCAGGGGCGGCTTCAGCTCCGTGGTCGTGGTCGTGAGCTGCGCCCATGAGCGGGGTGGGCACCGCTGCTTCGTAGACGGCTACCCGTATCGCCCGGGTGGTGCTGCCCTCTACCATGCCGATCAGGGTTGGGGCAGAGTTGTAGCCGTCGTAGAGAATCAAATCGGCCTGCTCAATCGCCTGGCGGTCAGAGGGGTTGACCTGGTAGGTATGGGGGTCGGTGCCGGGGTCGAGCAGGCAGGTGAGGGCTACGGTAGACTCAGCAATTTGCTCAGTGAGGTCGCAGAGCACGCTGGTAGTGGCCACCACCACGGGGCTGTCGGCGGCTACCGGCGTGTCTTCTGAGGTCGCGGTAGTCGCCACCTTGTCACCGCTGCAACCCACCAGGCCAGCCCCTAGAGCCAGCAGCATACCAGCGCCCCATCGGCGCGTTTGGCGGGGCTGCACCCCGATTAATGGATTGAAAAACATTGTCTCTTTCTCCCTGAAATCGATAACTGATCTAGTATGATAGTGATAATGGTTATCATTTCATGGGTGTCATGCTAGAGGTTCAAAACCTGTCTGTCAACTACCGGGGTATGCCGGCCCTGGAGGATGTTTCGCTGTCCCTAGGGGCGGGGGAGCTGGTGGGGTTGATTGGCCCCAACGGGGCGGGCAAAAGCACCCTAATCCAGGCCATGCTGGGGCTGGTGCCCTGTCGCGGGCAGGTGTTATTTCAGGGGGCACCGCTGCGGCGACGGCGGCGGGCGGTGGCCTACGTGCCCCAGCGATCGCGCATCGACTGGGACTACCCAATTACCGCCGGGCAGGTGGCCATGATGGCCCAGGCGGCCCTGGCGGGGTGGTTTCGTCAGCCCAGTCAGAGCGCCAGGCAGCGCGTCACCGTCGCCCTCGAACGGGTGGATATGCTGCACCTGGGCGATCGCCCCATTGGCGAGCTTTCGGGTGGCCAGCAGCAGCGGGTGTTTTTGGCCCGCGCCCTGGCCCAGGGGGCCGATCTACTGCTGCTAGACGAACCCTTTACCGGCATTGACAAGAAAACCGAAGCCCTAATGCTGGGCATCTTTGCCGAGCTACAGGCCGAGGGCAAAACCCTGATGGTGTGCAGCCACGAGTGGGGCGACGCCCTCAACCGCTACGATCGCCTGCTGCTGCTCAACCGCCGCCTGCTGGCCGACGATGCCCCCAGCGCCGTCATGACCTTCGACAATATTCAGCGGGCCTACGGCCAGGGGCCACAGCCCGGTGCCTCCACTAGCTCCTACGCCGATTTTTTCTGTTAACCCTAAATCTGCTTAGTTAACCCCCGATTTAGCAGGGCGAATCGGACTTTTTCCTACAGTTTGGTCTGTTGAAAATCAGGGTTGTGTGGTTTGGTATATAGCAATCCGAATTGATTCATGCAGGTAGGGCGGGCAAGATGCCCGTGCAGGCGGGACGCCTGCCCTACAGGTTTTCACGATTCACGCAGGATGGCTATAGCAGTTAGTGAATGGCCGTTGACACAGAGAATTTTGGTCAGTTTATCGAAGCTTGACCCACTGTTTAGCCGATTTCGCGTTACAAGGTATAGCAATAGGTATAGCGACGGCCATGGCGCTTAGGACATCTATCCTTCCCAGGGGCAAAACCTGGGGCGGTGCCATGGCGCAGCCATCGCTCGGGTATGGGTCATGTCCTCATCGGGCTGACGATCGCTATCAGTGAACAATGTGCCGAAGGGGAATGTGCCGTGGCCCGCCGCTGGATATGGATAGGATTGAGTGGATTACTGGTGGTGCTGCTGGGGCTGAGGCCAGCGCAGGCTACCGGGCCGCTGCGGCCGGCAGTGGGGCTGCCGCCCATGCACAGCACTGAGGAGGTGGCGCTACAGCCCCTCAGGGCGATACAGCCCGGCCCTACGGATTTTGCGGCGCCTGATTTTGCCGTGCCTAGTTCGGCGGCGGCTGGTGCCGACAGCCTGCTGGCCCAGGCGGCCCCGCCGCGCCAGGTAACCGCCCTAGCCGACCCCAGCAACTACGGCGATCGCTTCGCCACCGACGTTAATGGGCGGGTGCTGCAAAACGACTTCATCGCGGTGCTGCACGAGACCGTTGGCTCGGCCCAGAGCGCCCTCAACCTGTTTCGCACCCACCACCCCCGCGACCAAGACCAGGTCAGCTACCACAGCCTCATTGGCCGAGACGGCACCGTCTACTACATTGTGCCGCCCGAAAAGCGGGCCTTTGGGGCGGGCAACTCGGTCTTTAACGGCCCCAACGGGGTCGAAACCGTGCGCACTAACCCAGCCTTTCCGCCCTCGGTGAACAACTTTGCCTACCATATCTCCCTAGAGACCCCCGGCGACGGCTTCAACAACCGCCGCAGCCACAGCGGCTATACCCAGGCCCAGTACGCCTCCCTGGCCTGGCTGCTGGCCCAAACCACCATTCCCGACAGCCGCATCACCACCCACCAGGCGGTGGATCGCTCTGGCAATCGCATGGACCCGCGCAGCTTCAACGGCCAGGGCATGTTCTCTCTGCTGCGCCAGTACCCCACCCGCAGCGGCCTGTCGCGCTAGGCCGCGCTAGATTGCGCTAGGTCAATTAACTATGGGCAGGCAAAAATCCGAGCAAAGGGCCTTTGCTCGGATTTTTTGCCCTACTTTGCGCTGCTTTTGGGGTTTTGTGCCACTGTAAATAGCTGACACATCCCTCTAACGAGCAAACAGGGTCGGTAGAATGAGAAGACAACTGGCGCGGTTTGAGCACTGGCGGCGCGCATGGGCATTGGCATACCACTGGAGCACCCTGGTTTTTGCGGCTATGCTCGATTTCTTTAAATACAGAGTCGGGCGATCGCCTTGGACCAGGCTAATTGGCCGCACCCTGCTCAAGTGGCAGCAAGACGACTGCCTAGAGATGGGAGCCGCCCTGGCCTACTACGGCCTCTTCTCGATGTTCCCCATGATCTTGGTGTCGCTGAGCATTGTGGGCTTTCTAATTGGCCCCAGCACCGCCGCCTACGATGCCGTGCTGAGCTTTGCCCAAGAAGCCCTTCCCCCCGACGCCTTTCCGCTGGTGCAGGCCGCGCTCACCGAGTTTTACACCGGCCGCACCAGCGCCAGCATTGTAGGTTTTGGAATTTTGCTGTTTACCTCCAGCGGTTTTTTTGGTGCCCTGAGTCGGTCATTTGACAAAATTTGGCATACTAAGCCTCGACACCACCGCTTTGACGGTTTTGGAGAGGTGGCGTTTATCTTTCTATGGCGGCGGTTTCTGGCGTTTTTGCTGGTCATGGGAGCCACCAGTCTGATTTTCTTGTCGCTGCTCTCAAATATTGCGATCGACACGGCGACTCGGCTCTTAGATGGGGTCAATCAGTGGGTGGGAATACTGGCGATTGACCAGGTGCAGCTGTTGTCGTGGCTGCGTCTGGGCATCTCGTTCGTGACGCTGACGGTGGTGGTTATGGTGCTCTACAGGAGCTTGCCCAGCACCCGTGTCGCCTGGCGCGACGTGTGGCTGGGGGCTCTATTTACCGCCGTGCTGTGGCTGATTTTGCAGCAGCTGATCAGCAACAGCGTGATCAGTCTGGGCAGCCAGTTTCGCTCCTACGGGGTAGTGGGCGGGGTGATGGTGCTAATGCTGTGGATTTACCTCACCAGCCAGATTTTCTTTTTGGGGGGTGAGCTGACCTACGTGTATGCCCACCTGTTTGGCAGTCGCCGGGGACAGAAAAAGCTGACGGCCAAGGTGGGTGACCAGTAAGTGGTTTAATTTATAGAGCAATTAAGGCTATATCAAGTCCAGCTCGGGTCTGTAGGTTTCTGACAGGTAGAACTCCGCGTCTGGACTTGGATGAGGTTCGCAGTTTCTACCAGAAATAGAGCAGTTAAGGAGCTAAGGTCAATGGCAGCAGCACAACGCGGGGTCACAATCTGGTTGACGGGGTTGAGCGGGTCGGGCAAATCGACCATTGCTAGCGCCCTAGAGGCCCAACTACGCCAGCGGGGCTGCCAGCTAGAGGTGCTCGACGGCGACATTGTGCGCACCAACCTCACCAAGGGGCTGGGCTTTAGCAAAGCAGACCGCGACGAAAATATTCGCCGCATTGGCTTTGTTTCGCACCTACTGACCCGCAACGGGGTGGTGGTGCTGGTGTCGGCCATCTCCCCCTACCGCGAAGCGCGGGATACGGTGCGCGATCGCATCGGTGATTTTGTCGAAGTGTTTGTCGATGCCCCCCTCGCCGTCTGCGAAGACCGCGACGTCAAGGGCCTCTATAAAAAGGCCCGAGCAGGGGAGATCAAGCAGTTCACCGGCATTGACGACCCCTACGAAGCCCCCCTCAAACCCGAAGTACACTGCCACACCGACCAGCAAAGCGTCGAAGAAAGCGTCGCCGAGATCATCGCCAAGCTTGAAGCGATGGGCTATTTAGCGACGGCGGCGGTAGCCTAGGCAGACCGCTGGCAGGGCTTTGGGTTGCAAACCCTATGCCCTGTCAAGTGGCCAAACTATTCTCGGAATGCCCGTAGCGGACTCCGGCCCCGACCACCAGGGAGTAAACTCCCTGGCTCATAGCAAACGTCGGCTAAAGCAGACTGGGGAACTCGGCTCTTAATCCTCTTCAGAGGATTTTTGCTTGGAGCCAAGGACTGAAAGTCCTTGGCTCCAGCGGCCAGACCTAGCGATCCTACCCTCTGACCTGTGCCCCCTTAACAGGGGTAGTGGCAAACCCTAACCCCCCACTCCTCACCCCTTACCGTCCCCGTCTCCGTCCCCGGTTCATGTGTGCCAGCAGATGCGCTGGCGTCTCCCGCCGGGCGTAGCTCACCAGGTAGTCATGCACCAGCTGGTAGCGATCAATCGGAATGTCGGGCAGCAAAAACACCAGCCCTGAGCCGACCAAAATCTCCAGCACCAAATCAAGCTGCGCGGTCTCGTACTCAGCGCCGCGCAGGTCCAGCTCTTCTTCGAGATCTTCGCGACTCTTTTGGGGGCGATAGGGGCGATTTTCGCGATCCACGTCGGTGAGCAGGTAAAGCACCAGGCGGGCCAGGTCGGCATTCTCAGCGCCGCAGTCGTGCACCACGGTGCCCAAAAAATTCTGCACCAGGGTTTCTTTGGGGTGGTCGCCCAGCTCCAAATATGTCGCCAGGGAGGTAATGTCTTGGCGCTGGAGCTGTGCCCCCACCACCTGAAGCTCGATCGGGCGCACCTCGCCAATGGCCGTCGCCAGGTCGGCCACCAGGCGGTCGATCAGGGCGGTTTCGAGGTAGAAATGGGCGTCGTCGGTGAGGCGGCGAATCAAAAATTTGGCATCGGTGGCCTTAAAGTTGCCCAAGTAAAAACGGTAGTCGCGGCTGAGAATGTCGTGGTTGAGAATGTCGAGGTCAAAGCCCCGCTCCAGCTCTAGCAGGTAGTGCAGGTAGTCTTCCCGCAGGGCCAGCACCACCTTGAGGTAGGGAATGTTGAGGCAGTCGATCAAAAAGGTGTAGAAGCCGCGCCGCTGGGGCAGCTCGGCAGCTTCGACAAAAAATTCTTCAAACTGGTCGAAGATCAGCACAATCTGCCGATAGCTCTGCTCGGTGAGGGTTTTGAGCCGGTCGATTAGCGCGGCTTGGTCAATGGGGGCCGCCGGGGGAATGCCCTCGTCGCTGCCCTGCTGCTGTAGGGCGTAGGCCAGGGCCTGGTTGACCTCGTCGGGCCAGTCGCGGTAGCCCCTGACCAGCAACGCCAGGCTGGCGCGCCCCTCGGGAAATGACTTGGCCAGCGCCGGCATCAGCCCGGCGTAGAGAATGGAGCTTTTGCCCACCCCCGACGGCCCGGGGATCACCACCAGCGGGTAGCGGGCCTGCTCTAGGCGGTAGGTGAGGGCTTCGACATCGCCCTGGCGACCCGACGCCTTAATCTCGGTGGCCAGCAGGGTCTGGGCCGAGCGATCGCTGGCCTGGGGCAGCTCCTGGGGCTGAATTTCGCCCGCCCCAATGAAGGCCCGCAGCCGAAAGCGGGTTTCAACCCGGCGCTGGTGCAGCTTGACCCCGTAGGCGGCACGGTAGTCTTTTTGCTGGTAGTACTGCTTTTGCAGGGCTTGCAGAATGCTGAGGCAGAGGAGCAGGTCAGCCTTGGGATCGGTATGGGCGCGGGCCAGTTCGAGCATTGCAATGGCAGCCTCGGGCTGGCCCTGGGCAAGGTGTACCCGCCCCAGCAGGTAGAGGTACCAGCCCCGCTGAAACTGGTGGGCGATACCGAGTGCTGGCTCTAGGTCGGGGTCGGGGTCGGGGCCAGATTTGGCAGTCAAGGCTCCGGCGATCGCCAAAATCTCTAGCGCCCGCTCGGCCTGGGTTTGGGCCGTGGCCACAGCGCCCTCGGCCAGGGCCACCTCGGCTAGATAGCCGTGGTCGCGGGCCAGGCGAGGGGGGTCTTGGCGGTGTAGGGTCAGCCCCTGCTGGGCGGTGCGGGCCAGGGCGGGCCAGTCGCCGAGCTTTTGCTGCACCTCCGCCAGGGCGTGGATAAATTTGCCCACCGGCTCGGGCTGCTGCAGGTCGCGAAAGATCCGCAGACAGGCGGCAAAGTAGTTCTCGGCCTTGTGCAGCAGGCGATCGTAGACCACCCGCTGCAGCACGGCCTGGCGGCGACAGGTGGCCCCGAGGTAGAAGAGGAGGATGGCTTGTTTTTGGCGGGGGGTGGGGGGTGGGGGGGTGAATGAGTGGGTGGATGGGTGGGTGGATGGGTGGGTGGGTAGGTGAGGGGGTGAGGGGGTGAGGGGGTGAAGGGGTGAAGGGGTGGGGGTTGAGGTTGAGGGGTGGGGGGATTTTTGCCAGTGGTTGAGGCTTTGCTCGAAGTGATAGCGGGCGACGTCGAGGTCGCTGCGGCCAAAGGCGTCGCGGCCCTTGAGAAAATCGAGGCTGGCGCTGAGCTCGCGGTCTAGGCTGGCGTGGCTGTGGGCAATGTCGACGAGGGCAAGCTCCAGCTCGGTGCGCAGGGCTGAGCCGGGCTGGTAGACGGTGGCCTCGCTGTAGTGGGGGCTGCTGTCGCCCAGGTCGAGCATGGTGGCAAACAGGTGGTTGGCCTGGGCGTGCAGCGACTGCATCAGCTCCCCCGGCGGATACTCAAAGGGAATGGGGGCAGCGGCAAAACTCTTAAAGTCGGGGGCGTGGCGGTTGAGCAGGGCCAGGGTGCGATCGCTCACCCACAGCACCACCGGCATCGGCAGCGCCGCCGCAAAGGCGTTGC
The DNA here is from genome assembly GCA_038255045.1 of Phormidesmidales cyanobacterium. GTDB lineage: Bacteria > Cyanobacteriota > Cyanobacteriia > Phormidesmidales > Phormidesmidaceae > Nodosilinea. The sequence goes on along the minus strand of JBBSLR010000006.1, from coordinate 1,161 downwards.
GGCCCAGGTTGGCCGCCCTAAACACCGCCATCACGTTATGCACCTGCTCTAGGCCCGTCACCATCAGGGCCGGGGGCTGCGGCGCGGCGGGGTCCACCGTCAGCGCCTGGAGCAGGGTCGTTACCTGGGCGGGCAGCGATCGCTCCACCAGCGGGGTGCTGCTGCGCAGATGGTCAACCACCAGCCCCTGCAAGCGCCCGTAGTTGCACCGGGCCAGCACCAGCGAAAATCGGTCGGGCCGCAGGGTAATGGCCCGCTTTAGCTCCGCCAGGGCCGCCTGGTTGTGGGCCAAAATTTCGGCGGTGCTGTAGGGGGCGCTGGGTTGGGCCTGGCTCATGACCGGGGCTGCTGGGCCAGCCAGCTGCGGTAGCGATCGGTCTCGGCCAGCAGGGGGTTGAGGCCAAACCAGCGGCCCTGGGCGTCGCGATACTCGTATAAAAACAGGCTGCGCACCAAAATGTTGTAGTCTTCGTCGCCCTGCACATCCTGCCGCGACACCGCCTGGATCAGCAGATCCCACTCCTGTTCGCTGACCAGGCCCACAAGGCTGTCGCGCTCGTTGCGAATCACCGCCTCTAGGGTGTCGCGCAAAAAGGGCGGGTCTTGCTTGCGCAGGCAGCCGTCGAGCAGGCGAATCAGGTTGCGCATGTGGCCACCGCTCACCGCACAGAGGCGATCAAGGGTGGCCAGGTCGTCAAACACATGGCCCACGGCCTCGATCCGCTGGTTCACATTCAGCTCGGGAAAGGCGCGAATCAGCACCATCTGCCGCAGCAGCGCCATGCCTGCCTGGTCGGCGTTGCCGGTGCGATCGCGCACCGGCACCATGGGCAGCACCATGGGGTTGGTGCCAAACCGATTCGACAGCCGCACTAGGTCATTGGAAAACATCAGCTCCAGCGGAATGGTGTAGACCAGGTGGCAGTCGAGCTGCTTGAGCTGCTCGCCGCGATCGACAAAAATGTACTCCGACTGGAGGCGACCCTGGGGTCTGAGGGCGCTGTCGATGCGATCGAGGTTGTCCATAATCACCACCAGGCGGTTTTTGCCCAGGGCTTGCAGGCGATCGTTGGCCGGGGCCAGCAGCTCGTCGTTGATGGCGGTGATGATGCTCTTGGTGCGCGGCTCTAGATACTGTCTGAGCTGGCTGCGCATGTCGGG
>JBBSLR010000005.1:0-19036 GCA_038255045.1 Phormidesmidales cyanobacterium | reverse complement strand
TTGGCGGTCAGCGCCCAGGCTTGCTGACGGTGCTCTTGCCGCTGCACATAGCCGTCGAGGGCACCGCTGCGCAAAAAGCCGTTGATGAAGTTGACGTCAAACCCGGCCTGGGCGCAGAGCGATCGCAGACTCTCTACCCTGGGCTGCCCCTGCAAGAGTTCTACAAACTGCCGCTGTTTGCCCGTAAGCTGAAGCAGATTGAGCATAGCCAAGCCCCAAACATGTTCTTTAAACACAGATCCCAAAACCTCTAACAGCCTACCAATCTTCACCAGTTCCCAAGGGTGAGGATTGATGAAACGATAGGTGCAGCAAGTCCAGATCGAGATCTGGCGATGTCCCACAGACAGCAATCCACGTCTGGACTTGGTCTGGACTTGGATAGGGTTTAAAATTGCCAAGGCTTTCCCCATGACCGCAGACCCCTCCTCCCCAGCACCCACCCCGCCCGAAGCGCCCCCACCGACAGAACCTACTCTCCCCGAAGGCCCCAGTTTTGGCCTCACCTTTATCTACTATTTCTGCGGCACGGCCTTGGTCACCACCCTGCTGGCGGTCAAATCTTTGGGCATTGGCCTCGATACCGGCATCCCTAACCAGTACGGCCTGGTGGTAGGCATCGTTGGCGGGGTGTTGGGGGCGTTGGTCAACCGCAGCACCACCCTGACGCTGCCCGTCAGCAGCCAAAAAACCTTTAGGCGCGAGCTAGATGCCGCCCTGGCCGAAATGGGCTATACCGAAGATAAAGACGCAGATTTACTCGACGGTATCTCGGTCTATCGTCGGCCCTTTGTGCGGCAGCTGCTCTCGGGCCGCATCTACGTGCTGATCACCGACAAAAAAGCCCAAATCAGCAGCCGCAAGGTTCACATGGGCGGCATTAAGCAGCGTCTAGAAGCCAACGGCATCAGACTCTAGGGAAGCTGAGGAACGACATTCAAAATTCACTAGTCCCCACCCACCTACTCATCCACCCCTTCACCCCTCCACCCAATGCCCCGCAAGCAAAAATACCCCCACCTGCTCGGCTCTAAATGGACGGCCCGCCAAAAGACCGAGGGCTGGCGGCACTTTCAGGTGGCTAACCGCAGGCAAGAAGGCCCCTGGGTGTTTGCCGAACTGGTGTCCTCCTGTGACCCCACGGTGCGGCTGTGGATCAACGCCAAGCAGCTGAAAAATCGGCTGCTGTGGCAGCCGGGCTGGCAGCCCCTCAATACCCTGGCCCCGGAGGGTGAGGCCGAACGGGAGCAAGAAGAATTCTTTTGGTTAAACTAGGGGTTGAGACGGTTAAGGTCGCTACCGCTAAACCAAGCCGACCTGAAACGCGTTAAAGTCAATACAGGCAAAGGTTGGCCAAGGGCAGCAGACCAGCGGCAGCAGACCAGCGGCAGCAGACCAGAGGACAGAAGCTATGTGGCACGTCGTATACATCATTGCATTTGCGGTTTTGGCCATTATGGCGATCGCAAACCTGGTCAGAAATCTCATGGTGCTCGGCGGCAACGCCCGCAACCCCCAGTCGGCTAGACCCTACGGCGGCAGCCAGCGAACGATGCCGGGCGATCGCCCCATGCCCCACCCCGAGCTGCTCGACCAAGACGGCCAGGTGATTCGCGAACCGCTGCTGGTGATGCGCTCAATCTCGGTCAAAGACGCCCGCGAACAGCTCGATGCCCTCTACAACGGCACCGGCTTGGATGACGCTGACAACAGCGGCGCTGACTCTGAAGCGTAAGCTAACGCCTCCTCAGCGGTAGCGTGATCGCAGACCGGGCTAGAAAAATCCCTCAAAGACCGCTAGGGCTTCGTCTGCGAGCAGGGGGCCAACCACTTCGACCGGGCGCTTGCCGTGCTTGAGCACGTCGCGGGCACCCAGGGGCAGCTGAAAGGCAGATTCGCCCTGGAGGCCGTAGAGGCGATCGCTGCCCAGCGCGTAGACCAGCCGCCCCACGCCGCTCCAAAAGATCGCCCCGGCGCACATGGGGCAGGGTTCGGTGCTGGCGTAGAGGGTGCAGTTGTTCAACGTTTCTAGGCTCAGGCCTTTGTCCATTTGCCGCAGCAGCGCGGTTTCGGCATGGCCAGTGCAGTCTTGCGCGGTGATCTGGTTGTTTTCGGCCTCGGCTAGCACCTGGCCCGAGGCATCGGCCAGCACCGCGCCGAAGGGCCGATTGCCAGCCTCGCGGGCGCTGTGGGAGAGGGCGATCGCCCGCCGTAGACAGCCCAAATCTGGCTCATTCATATCGCTCATCGGTCACACTCCTATTTAATGAGCAAAATACACCAAATCCCAGTCCAGAAGTAGCTAAACACCGATACGGCGTGGCAATCCCTACACTGAGAGTATCTGCATAGTCCTTTGACATGACGCTGACTGAACAAATGCTCTCTGGCCTGCCGGGCAGCCCCCTCGCGGGTCTCAAGCGGGCCGACGACCTGTGGCTGCGCTACCGCACCGGCAACTTGCCCGAAACCCAGGTGATTCACCAGGCCGAAACCACCCTGGCATCGGTCGATTGGGATGTGGTGATCTGCGGTGGCACCCTGGGGGTGCTGGTGGGGGCCGGGCTGGCCCAGCGGGGCTGGCGGGTGGCAATTTTAGAACGCGGCCTCTTGCAGGGAAGAGCGCAAGAGTGGAACATCTCTCGCCGGGAGCTGGCGGCCCTCGTGGAGCTAGGGCTGTTGACAGAAGACGAGTTGGAATCTGTTATTGCCTCGGAATACAACCCCGGCCGCATTCAGTTTGGCGAGGGCGACCCCCTGTGGGTTGAGGACGTGCTGAATGTGGGGGTTGACCCCAGGGGGCTGCTGGAGCAGCTCAAGGCCAAGTTTCTAGCCGCCGGGGGGCAGCTGTTTGAAAACACCGCCTTTGACTCGGCCTGGGTACACCCCAACGGCGTGGTGGTAAAGGCTGAGAAACCCTTCACCACCCGGCTGCTGATCGACGCCATGGGCCACTTTTCGCCCCTGGTGCGCCAGGCGCGGGGCACCGCCAAACCCGATGCCGTTTGCCTGGTGGTGGGCACCTGCGCCCAGGGCTACCCAACCAACACCACGGGGGATTTGATCGCTTCGTTTACGCCCCTGCGCCACCAGTGCCAATACTTCTGGGAGGCGTTTCCGGCGAGAGATGGGCGCACCACCTACATGTTTACCTACCTAGATGCCGACCCCCGGCGGCTGAGCCTGAGCGAGTTTTTTGAGGAATATTGGACGCTGCTGCCGGAGTATCAGGGGGTGAGCCTGGAGGATTTGCGGGTGCAGCGATCGCTGTTTGGCTTCTTTCCCTGCTACAAAGACAGCCCGCTGCGCTACCCCTGGGGGCGCACCCTGGCGGTGGGCGACAGCAGCGGCAGTCAGTCGCCCCTGAGCTTTGGCGGCTTTGGGGCGACGATTCGCCACCTGGGGCGGCTGGTGACGGGCATTGATGAGGCCCTGGGGTGCGATCGCCTCGGCGCTGCCGCCCTGGGTGCGCTCCAGCCCTACCAGCCCAATCTATCGGTGACCTGGCTCTTTCAAAAATCCATGAGCGTGAGGGTTGACCAAACGCTCTCTGAACAGCGCATCAACACCATGCTGACGGCGATCTTTGCCGCCATGGCCGGGCTGGGCGATCCCACCCTCAAGCCCTTCTTGCAGGATGTGGTGCAGTTTCCGGCCCTGGCCAAGACCCTGGCGGTGACATCGCTCAAATATCCGGCGCTGGTGGCCAAAATCATCCCGCAGGTGGGGGTGGGGGCGCTGGCGAGCTGGCTGGGGCACTACGGCAGCCTGGCCGGCTACAGCGCTCTGGCACCGCTGGCCCGCGCCCTCAACCCGGTAATTGAGTCACTACCCCCGATGCCGCGATACTATAGCCATCGGTGGCAAGATCGGCTGTTCTACGGCAGCGGCAAGGACTACGACGCTTAAATGACCAACTCTGCCCTATTCAGGGAGCGCCTCTACCAAGAACTACAGCAGCCCTCGGCCCAGGTCAGCCTGGCTAGGGCTGCCCTCTATGTTGCTCAAGAAGACTATCCTCACCTGGCGGTAGACGATTACCTGGCCATGCTCGATCGCATGGCCGCCACCCTCACCCAGCGCCTGCCGGGCGATCGCTACCCGCTCAAAATCATTGGCGCCATCAACGACTACCTGTTCACCGAGCTAAACTTTCGCGGCAACAGCATTGACTACTACGACCCGCGCAACAGCTTTCTTAACCAGGTGCTAGAGCGGCGAGTGGGCATTCCGATCACGCTGTCGCTGGTGTATCTAGAGCTGGCCCAGCGGGTGGGCTTCCCCATGGTGGGGGTGAGCATGCCGGGGCATTTTCTGATTCGCCCCACGGTCAGCGAGATGGATTTGTTTGTCGACCCCTTTCACCAGGGAGAAATTTTGTTTGAGCAAGACTGTGGCAACCGCCTCAAGCAGATGTTTGGCGAGGCGGCCCGGCTAGAGCCTCACCACCTGACCCCGATTTCCCCGGCGACCTTTTTAGTGCGGCTGCTGACCAACCTCAAGCTGATTTACCTGCGAAATAGAGATGTGCCCAAGGCGCTCGATGCGATCAACCGCATTTTGCTGATTTACCCTGAGGCGGTGGGCGAGTGGCGCGATCGCGGTCTGATTCTCTATCAGCAGGGCTTGCTCGACCAGGCCCAGCTTGACCTAGAGCGCTACCTCTACCAGCACCCTGAGGCCGCCGATGCCTTCGAAATTCGCCGGGTGATTGAGCAAATCGAGCGCGTGCAGGATGAACCATGACCAACACTCTCAAAGCCCCCCTAACTCAACCCGAGGCTCCGGCATCGCCGCTGCTGAGGTTCTATCGTTCGTCTCTAGGTAAAAAACTGATTACCGGAGCGACTGGGCTGGCTCTGGCCACCTTTGTACTCGTCCACATGGCCGGAAATCTGCTGCTGTTTCAAAGCCGCGAGGCCTACAACACCTATGCCCATCATCTGGCCAGCCTGGGAATTGGCCTCTACGCCATTGAGCTAGTGCTGCTGGCGGTGGTGGTGCTGCACGCCGCAGTGGGCATCGAAATCTTCTGGCGCAAGCGGCAGGCCCGGCCCCAGGGCTACAGCGCCTACCAGTCGGCGGGTGGCCCCAGCTATCAGTCGCTAAGCTCACGCGCCATGATCGTCACCGGCTCGGTGATGGCGGCGTTTTTGGTGGCCCACCTGCTGACGTTTAAGTTTGGCACCTACTACACCACGGAGCTGGGCGGCGAACCCGTGCGCGACCTGGCTCGGCTGGTGGTGGAGAAATTTCAGCATCTGCCCTACGTGGTGGGCTACAGCGCTGTTTTGGTGCTGCTGGGGTCGCACCTGCGCCACGGGCTGTGGAGTGCGCTGCAATCGATTGGGCTGCTGAATGCGGGGGTGCGGACTCTGGTGGTTGGGGCGAGCGGGGTGCTTGGGGGGGGAATTGCGATCGGCTTTTTGCTGCTGCCCTGGGCGATCTACCTGGGTTTGGTGAGCTAGCAGCCTTTAGGCTTTGCCAAGACCTTCGGGGGCTTGGTCGGTTGGGGTTTCAAGTTTGGCTACTGCTCGCATGGTCAGATTTTTGAGCGGTCTTTGTACTGTTTGGGGTGTGTAGGCCCCAAATCACAGCGCCCCTGGGGCAATGCGTGTATAAAAGGAGTAACCCGCCGCCCCCCTTTACATGCCTGAGCCAGCCTACGCCTTTGATGCGTTTATCAGCTATCGCCGCCAGGAGCCGGATAAGCAATTTGCTCGCGAACTGCTGCGGTCGCTGCAAGCAAAAGGTTATCAGGTGGCCTTTGACGAAATTACCTTTTCGCCCCAGGCGAGCTTTTTAGAGGAAATGGAGCGCTGTGTGCGCCAAAGCCGATTTGTGCTGGCGGTGGTGTCTCCCCAGTATTTTGACAGCGGCAACACCCAGGAAGAGGCCATCCTCACTAAGGTGATGGATATGGCAGAACGCAAACGCCGCCTCATTCCGTTAATGATTGAGGAAGTTGAGCTGCCCTACTGGCTCTACAACCTGGTAGGTATTCACTTTACCGACCCCGACCCGCTAATACCACTGCTAGACAGAGTGTTTAGCGCTTTGGGATCACCTGCACAGGCAGGGCAAAACATCTTTACAGCAGCTTTTGATGAGGTCTGCCCCTACCAGGGACTAGAGGCATTTACTCCAGAAACGCGGCAGTTTTTCTACGGTCGGCAGCAGGCGATTGATGCGCTGGTGCAAAAGCTCAACGAGGCCAACTTTGTACCGCTGATTGGGGCGTCTGGCAGCGGCAAGTCGTCGGTGGTGCGGGCGGGGCTGGTGCCCCAGTTGCAGGCCCAGGGCTGGCGTGTGCTAGAGCCGATCAAGCCGGGGGTAAAGCCGATGGCGGCGCTGCAAGAGGCGTTGGGTCAACTGTTTGCGGAGCGGGAAGACTGGCCACAGGTCTACGCCCTGCTCGAAACCGAGGGCATTGAGCGGGTGTTGTTGCCCCAGGGCGAGGATGGCCTTGACCCACCGGAGCTGCCTGAAGCTAGCACCGCCCGACTGCTGCTGGTGATTGACCAGTTTGAGGAAGTGTTTACGGTGTGCCCGTCGGAGAGCGAACGGCGGCTGTTTATTCAGCGGATTGCGGAGATTTCTCAGAGACCGGGGCTGCCGCTGGCGATTGTGACCACGATGCGGGCCGATTTTGTGGAGCCGTGGCTGGGCTATGGCGCATTGATCGAGGTGATTCAGCAGCAGGCGGTGTGGCTGGGGCCATTGGCAGGGCAAAATCTGGTCGATGCGATTGTGCAACCTGCTGAGCAGCAGGGCTATCGACTGGGGGAGGGGCTGCTACAGCTGATTTTGGCGGATGTGGCGGAGGAGCGCAACTGCCTGCCCCTGCTGGAATTTGCGCTAAAAGAACTGTGGGAAACGCGAGTGGTTGAGCAGCGTGTGTTGCCCACCGCTGCCTATGGAGCCATGGGGCGATTGATGGGGGCGTTGAATACTCGTGCTGACCACATTTACACTTCGCTGAAGGCACCGCAGCAGATTTGGGCGCAGCGGATTTGCCTGAAGCTGGTGCGTACTGGGCAAGATGCTAAAGATACGCGGCAGCGGCAGCCTCTGAAAACGCTGCTGAGTTTAGGCGCAGATGCCGCCGAGCAAAAGACCATTTGGCGGGTGATTAGTGCGCTGGTGGCGGGGCGGCTGTTGATTGCCGATGAAGGCGAGGTGATTGACCTGGCCCATGAGGCGCTGATGACGGGTTGGGAAACCTTTGCTGAGTGGCGGCAGCAAGACCGCGATCTGCGGCGGCTGGTGCAGCGGGTAGAAGATGAGGAAAAGGAGTGGCGGCAGAAGAAGCAAGATGAGCGATATTTGCTGCAAGGGGGATTGCTGGCGGAAATACGGGAGCAATGGGAGACGGTGCAGGCCGAGTTAACCCCGGACAGCCGAAAGTTTTATCAGCAGAGTGACGAGCAGGAAAAGGAGCAGGTGGCCTTTTTAGAGCGGGCGCTGGCGGAGTCAGAGCTGCGGGAGCAAGCGCTGAAGGTGATGAACCTAACCTCGGCTCGACCGATGGAAGCGGCGGCAACAGCCATTCAAAGTGCAGGCATTAGTGACCAAAAACTGAAGGGTCGGATTATTGCCCCGGTAAAAGGCGGACTCTATACCGTCATTGACCGGGTACGAGAATGGCAGCGTTGCCAAGGCCATGAATCCTCCGTTTTGTCGGTGGCCTTTAGCCCGGATGGGCAAACCATCGTCAGTGGCAGTGATGACCGCACGATTCGCCTGTGGGACGTCGCGGGCAACCCCATCGGTCAACCGTTCCAAGGCCATGAAGCCTCCGTTTTGTCGGTGGCCTTTAGCCCGGATGGGCAAACCATCGTCAGTGGCAGTGCTGACCGCACGATTCGCCTGTGGCGCGGCGGCACCTGGCGCGACTGGCTGGCCCTGTGCTGCAACCGTTTCCGCTACCACCCTCTGTTCAAAAACCCTACACAAGAGCCATTCATTTCCGCCTGCAAAGTCTGCGAAGAGTATGTCTGGAGCCAAGCAGACGACCAAGACGCCTAGCGTCCCTCTGTTTTGCGATCGCCGGGCGTTCCTCGATACGAGCGTCTTGTTTCAAAGCAACGGTCGAACGTTCCGTTGCAATCGGCTCTGGTTCCTTTGCAAGATCACGACGTTCCTTAATAACGCCCTCCCGCTACAAAGGAACATCCCGATGTTCTAAAGGAACATCCCGATGTTCTAAAGGAACAGCCCGATGTTCTAGAGGAGCAGACCCTCGTTGCAAAGGAACATCCCGATGTTCTAAAGGAACAGCCTGACGTTGCAACAGAACAGCCCGATGTTCTAAAGGAACAACCCCTCGTTGCTTTAGAACACCTGGCCGCGCTAGCAGTGCTCTAGGCCCAGCAAAGGTTTAGTAGCTTCACTCACTACAGGTAATGCGGGAATGCCCTGCGCGGCGTGGTGCAGGCCATACGAGACATTTGTGAGTAATAGCCATAAGGGGTTAGAAAAGGGTAAAAAGTGAAGGTAAAAGTGAGGTTGGCTGTTTGTAGTGGTGGGGGAAGCGGTGTCAATTCACAGTTTGTTTTGCTGCATCAGCCCCATCAGCTTGCGTTTACGACCGTGCTGGTTGAGCAATATCTGGCGATAGCCAGACCAATCCGCCCCTTGCCCCAGGGCGTGGTAAGCCGCCTTAACGCGCTTTAGCCATTCCACCGCACTTTGATAATCCTTGGCCTTACCCCCATCCATAATTGATTCGGCGCGGGGGCGGGCATTGTCAATCACCCACTGGCTGTGGGTAGCCACCACCCGATCCATCACCCGCAAAATGATTTGGCTATGGTAGCTGCTGAGACCCGAGGCCACCGCGATCGCATCTTCCAGCAACCCTTCATGGAGAAAAATATCGACCTGAGCCTGCTCTCGCCCCCAGGGTGAAGCAGTGCGGAGGTGGTGCAGCAGCGTCTCTCGCACCGCAGGCCAGCCCGTCTCGGCTAGCCCTGCGATCGCTTGATAGTCCTGCAAAGACGGTTTGGCCTTAAACGCAAGAATGCGAGCTTCTAAGGCAGCACTGGTGTTGCCCATACCCTCCGCCATATCGCTGGCCCAGGTGGCAAAGTCAAAGGCCACATAGGGGTTGTTATTCTCAAACCGGAGTCCCTGCAAGGCAATGTCTAAGGCTTGGGGTAATTGGTTTTGCGATCGCAGCATCTCCGCCAAGGCCTTAGCCTCTGACAGGGTGCTCATTTGCCGCTGGGCGATCGTCATCGCCTGGTCAACCCGCCCCAGCTGCCCCAGCATGGTCAAATACTGCTGGGTCTGCCCTTCTGCCTTGGCCAGGTGCAGGTATTCTTCGTAGCGTTCCTGGCGGGCCAAAATCTTCAGGCGAATCTGGCTAAACTCATCGGCCCAGTCGGGCGCTTCCCCCGACCAAGCCCCCAGCTCTGAAATGTCGCCCTGCAAAACCCGCACCAGAGGCGGATAGTCCCACCCCTGCCGCAGCGCCTCTAGGGCCATGGCAAAGCTGCCTAGTCTGTCCTGCCAGACTTCCAGGTTTTCTTGCCACTCTGCAATTTCGTCTTCGGTCAGGTCAGCACTCAAGAGAACTTCAGCCCAAGCCGCATCAAAATCTACCCCCACATCCTCGGGGGTGAGGCCGCAGAAGTCGTCAATTTCATCCCAGTTGTCTACACAGCCTTCGGTAATGCCCTGTAGCACCCCTAAGGCGTTGGCCCAATCCCCTTGTTCGGCAAAGGCCAATGCATCGGTGATTAATTCGCCTATTTCAATCCCAATGGTGTCCTCATCTTGGCCATATTCCCAGCCGCGCACGGCATTCCGCAAAATCTCCCTGGCCTGGCGGGCAAAGGGGGCCGGGTCAACGCTGGTTTTGCGCTTGGGGGCTGAGGCTGGGGTGGGAACGGCCTCAGGCTGGGCCAGTTGACTGACATACAGATCGATTGACTCGATTAAATCAGGATGTTCTGCGACCAGGCGTTGCATCAACCCTTGAGTTTGCACCAGCGTCAGCCCATCTAAAAGCTGAGCCAAGGTCGGACGCTGCTCGATGGTTTCGGGCTGGTGAATGCAGGTGAGCAGGGTGGCGACGATGTGCTTGCACCAGCCTTCAAAGTTGTAGGGGCAGGTGCAAGCAGCCTGGGTGACACCACCCCCATCAAAATCAAGGGTGACCCGGTAGGGGGTCACCTCATTGCCTTCGACCTCGGCCTGGAGGGTCTGCTGCCGCTGGGTGAGGGAGACCACCGCACCAGAGCGAAAATAGCTTTCACCCCGAGTGTAAGATGGCTCGGTGGCTTGGTATTGGATGGTGGCCGGGGTGAGGTTGGGCAGGGCCATGGGAAAGAGCGGGTAGGTCTAATCGCTAGCCGAGGTCGTGAAGATTATCGTACCAGCAGGAACAGGCCGACAGGTCTAAAATAAGGACACAAGCCGCGCCTCATCTATCGTCTTCCCATGCTCGATCCCCGCATTCCCGCTGGCCCGCTAAACCAAAAATGGAGCGACTTCAAAGATCACTGTCGCTTGGTCAGCCCCAAAAATAAGGCCAAGCACACCATTTTGGTGGTAGGTACTGGGCTAGCGGGGGCCTCCGCAGCGGCGACCCTGGCCGAGCTGGGCTACAACGTCAAGAGTTTCTGCATTCAAGACTCGCCCCGGCGCGCCCACAGCATTGCCGCCCAGGGAGGCATCAACGCGACGAAGAATTACCCCAACGACGGCGACAGCGTGTGGCGGCTGTTCTACGACACCATCAAAGGCGGCGACTACCGATCGCGCGAGGCCAATGTGCATCGTCTGGCGGAGATCAGCAGCGGCATTATCGACCAGTGTGTGGCTCAGGGGGTGCCCTTCGCGCGGGAATACGGCGGGCTGCTTGACAACCGCTCCTTTGGCGGTGCCCAGGTGTCGCGCACCTTCTACGCCCAGGGGCAGACCGGGCAGCAGCTGTTGCTGGGGGCCTACAGCGCCATGATGCGCATGGTGCAAGCCGGGAAGATCGAGGTCTACTCGCGCCGCGAAATGCTGGAGCTGGTGGTGGCGGGCGGCAAGGCGCGGGGCATTGTGGTGCGCAACCTGGTTACTGGCGAGTTTGAGCGCTATGCCGGGGATGCGGTGCTGCTGTGTACCGGGGGCTATGGCAATGTCTATTACCTCTCGACCAACGCGAAAAACTCGAACGTGACGGCGGCCTGGCGCTGCCATCGGCGGGGGGCCTACTTTGCCAACCCCTGCTACACGCAGATTCACCCCACCTGCATTCCGGTGTCGGGCGATTATCAGTCGAAGCTGACGCTGATGAGCGAGGGGCTGCGCAACGACGGGCGGGTGTGGGTGCCGCGGGCGGCTGGGGATACCCGGCATCCTGACGACATTCCCGACGATGAGCGCGACTACTATCTAGAGACCCGCTACCCGGCCTTTGGCAACCTGGTGCCCCGCGATGTGGCCTCGCGCAACTCTAAAGCCATGACCGACGAGGGGCGCGGCGTGGGAGATACCGGGCTGGCGGTGTATTTAGATTTTCGCGATGCCATTAACAGCCAGGGCCAAACCACTATCGCCGCCCGCTACGGCAACCTGTTTGACATGTACCAGCGGATCTCGGGGGAGAACCCCTACGAGACGCCCATGCGGATCTACCCCGCCGTCCACTACACCATGGGCGGGCTGTGGGTTGACTACCACCTGATGAGCACGATTCCGGGCCTGTTTGTGCTGGGTGAGGCAAATTTCTCTGACCACGGGGCCAATCGGCTGGGGGCCAGCGCGCTGATGCAGGGCTTGGCGGATGGCTACTTTGTGATTCCCTATACCCTGGGCGACTACATTGCGGGGCAGTCGTTGCCGACTGTGAGCACTGCCGACGATGCCTTTGGGGAAGCGGAAGCCAGCGCCAAGGCCCGCATTGCCAAACTGCTGAGCATTGGCGGCAACAAAACCGTGATGGAGTTTCACCGCGAGCTGGGCCGAATTGTGTGGGACAACGTGGGCATGGCGCGCGATCGCGAGGGGCTAGAGAGTGCGATCGCCCAGATTCAAGACCTGCGGGCCGAGTTTTGGCAAAATCTCAAACTCCCCGGCGAGGCCAACACCCTCAACAAAAATCTGGAGTTTGCCGGGCGCTTGGCCGACTTTATGGAGCTGGCGGAGCTGATGGCGCGGGATGCCCTACAACGGGAAGAATCGTGCGGCGGGCACTTTCGCGAAGAGTACCAAACCCCCGATGGCGAAGCGAAGCGCGATGACGAGCACTATGCCTTTGTGGCGGCTTGGGAGTATGTGGGTGAGGGGCGGATGCCCCAGCTGCACCGTGAAGAGCTCGACTTTGAGAATGTGCAACTCACCCAGCGCAGCTATAAATAAGTTCAGTAGGATGAGTAAGCTGGACTTCATCATCTCCAACCATGCCGCCATTGAAATTAATAGAAGAAATATCCGGATAGAGGATATCGAGCAAGTGCTTAATAGTCCTCAGCAAATCATCTCGGTGAGACCGGGCCGTAAAATCTATCAATCTATTGTCGATATGGATGGTAAACAATACCTGCTGCGACTCATTGTGGACGAAGAAATTCCACCAGTGCTAGTCACCGTCTATCGAACCAGCAAAGTTCAAAAATATTGGAGATAGCCATGAATATTACCTATGACCCCAGCGTTGATATCTTGAGAATCATCCTAGATGACTCTGAAATTGATGAGAGCGATGAGGAAGTCGAGGGAATTATTATGGACTACAGTCCGGCGGGCAAATTAATTGGAATTGAAATTTTAGACGCGTCTAAACGGGTTGATAATCCCTACGTCATGAACTATTCCGTTGCTCAGGAGGCAACCAGTCGCCCGTAGGTAGGCGATTTTGCTCGCTCCAGACTGCTTATTCTGTTTGGGAACTAGCGGCATCAAACAGCGCTTGAGCCGTCACCTTCAGCGGGCCTAACTGGAGCGATCGCAGCTCATCCTCACCCCTAAACGTCGCCGCTTCGCCATAGCCCCCCTCCCGCAGCGCTAGCACCAGAACAGTGGCCTTTTGCGGATCGACAATCCAATATTCAGCAATGCCCAGGTCTTGATACTGGCTGCGCTTAGCCACATAATCTCGGTTGCGCTGCACTTCCCCAGGGCTGACAATCTCAACTACTAGCATCGGCGGCCCCATTGAAATCCGCAGCGTGTTGCGTCGCCTCAGCGGCTCGATCTGTTCTTCGTGAATCACCGTGAGGTCAGGATAGCGGTTGCGTGGCTCGCCCCGCACTTCGAGTTCAAGTCCGTGGCCACGGACTTGCCGATATCCTGTCCTGCGTGCAAATTCCAACAGTAGTAGCGTTGCGATTTCTACATTGAACCCAGACTCTGGCGGCACCTCGATCAGTTCCCCATTAAATAGCTCGTACAGATTCTCCGTGCCGTCGTCGTAGGCCAGGTACTCTTCAAAGCTTTGGAACCGTTGCTTGAGTTGAACCATGGCGAGGGCGAGGCCGATCCCGAATTTAGGTCTGATTAAGTAAAGTCTAGCGCCACCTGAGGAGCGCGCCCAGCGCCGCTACAAATAAGGCTGGCGAAACACTTCGCCAGCCTGGGTTCTGATTGTGCAAGGTTGCGGTGTTGCGGGGGTGAGCCAACCCCTACTCGGTGTCGTCGTGGGCGTAGCGGTGGTAGAGGAAGTCGAGGGCTTCGTTACGCAGCTCGTAGAACTTGGGGTCTTCCATCATGCGGGCGCGATCGCGCGGGCGAGCAAAGGGCACAGTCATCACCTCGCCAATCTTAGCGGCGGGGCCATTGGTCATCATCACCACACGATCGCTCAAGAACAGTGCCTCGTCGATGTCGTGGGTGATCATCAGCACGGTGATCTGGTTGTCTTGCCAGATTTTTAGCAGTTCTTCCTGAAGTTCTTCGCGGGTAATTGGGTCGAGGGCACCAAAGGGCTCGTCGAGAATCAGCACCTTGGGGCGCAGGGCCAGGGCGCGGGCAATGCAGACCCGCTGTTTCATGCCGCCGGAGAGGGCGCTGGGCTTTTTGTTGGCCACATCGGCCAGGCCCACCATCTCTAGGTGCTCCATGACGATGTGCTTTTTGGCCGCCTCGGGCTTGTTGGGGAAAACCGACTTCACGCCGAGGTAGATATTTTCGTAGGCGGTGAGCCAGGGCAGCAGCGAATAGTTTTGGAACACCACCATGCGATCGGGGCCGGGGGCTTGGATGGTTTGAGATTGCAGGCGCACCTCGCCCTGGGTGGGCTGGCGAAACCCGGCCACCATGTCGAGCAGAGTCGATTTGCCGCAGCCGGAGTGGCCAATGACGCAGACAAATTCGCCTTCGTTGACGGCCAGGTCGATGCCGTCGAGCACGACGAAATCGCCGTTGGGGGTGGGGTAGACCTTGGAGAGGTTGTCAATCAGCAGGAAAGGTTCCTGGGTGGCGATCATAGATGGATCTTGGGTACGGGTGTTCAGGGTTTGCATGGGGTGGGGAGTGGGTGAGAGATCGGGTTGGGGCGCACAGCAGTGCGCCCGTACGGTGGGTGAGAGAATAGTTTTACCGGACGCTGGCGGCATCCATCGGCACCTCTTCGATCCGCAGGTCGCGCTTAATGGTGAACTTGTCGAGGTAGGTCAGCGGCTCGTCGGGGTCAAACACCACGCCGTCGAATAGGTGAATGGCGTGGCGATCGCGGCCAATATCCACCAGCCCCAGCTCGCGGGCGGCCTGACCAAAGATGTCGGCCCGCTTTACCCGCTCGGCTACTTCTAACCAGTTGCGCGGGAAGGGGGTAATGCCCCAGCGGGCCATCTGGGTCATCATCCACACCGCCTCAGAGACATCGGGGTAGTTGGCCTTGCCGGTGAAAAACTGAATGTAGTTATGCACCTCTTCAGGCTTGCTGCCGTCGCCCCGGTCGTAGGGGTCGAGAAAGCCGGGGCGAATGTGGGCTTCGTCGGCCCCGATATATTCGGGTCGGCAGAGCATTTCAACGACCTCTTCGCGGTTGCGGCGATCGTCGCAGTATTCGCAGGCTTCGAGCAGGGCCTTGACCAGGGCAATGTGGGTTTTGGGATATTGCTCGGCCCAGGCTTCGGTGACGCCCAGCACCTTCTCGATGTGGCCAGGCCAGATGTCGTTGTCGATCGCCATCACCGTGCCCACCCCTTCGGCCACGGCGCGGGCGTTCCAGGGTTCGCCGACGCAGTAGCCGTCGATGGTGCCTGTCTTTAGGTTTGACACCATCTGCGCGGGCGGAATCACCGTGACGCTGACATCGCGATCGGGGTCGATGCCGCCGGAGGCCAGCCAGTAGCGCAGCAGCAGGTTGTGCATTGAGGTGGGGTGTACGGCGGCCAGGGTGTGCACCTGGTCGGGGCGGCGGTCGAGGGCGGCCTTAAAGTCGCCCAGGGTGCGCACCCCGGCATCAAACAGCCGCTTGCTAAAGGTGATGGCGTTGCCGTTGCGGCTTAGGGTGAGGGCGCTGACCATCGGCTTGGGCCGCTGGTTGCCGTAGCCCAGGGTCATACCCAAAGGCATGCCCGCCACCATCATGGCGGCGTCGAGGCGGCCGGTGGCGACACCGTCGGCGATCGCATTCCAGCTCGGCTCCCGGTTCAGGGTGACATTGCTGAGACCGTGGGCCTCAAACAGGCCCTTCTCCTTGGCCACCACCAGGGGCGCACAGTCTACCAGCGGAATAAAGCCCAGCTCCAGGTTGACCTTTTCCAGGCCGTTGGCGGCCATGGCCACCACGGGCTTGGCCTTGTGCAGCTTGGCCCGCTTTTGCTGGTTGAGGAAGTAGACGATCTCGTTGCGCAGGCTGTAGTAGTTGGGGTGCTTGACCACCTCCATGCGCTCGCGGGGGCGAGGGAAGGGCACGTCAACGACCTGGCCCACGTGGGCCTCGGGGCCGTTGGTCATCAGCACAATGCGATCGCTCAGCAGCAGCGCCTCATCGACATCGTGGGTGACCATGACGCAGGTAACTTCGTTTTCTTGGCAGATTTTCATCAGCTGCTCTTGCAGACCGCCGCGAGTCAGGGCATCGAGGGCCCCAAAGGGTTCGTCGAGCAGCAGCAGCTTGGGGCGAATCGCCAGGGCGCGGGCGATCGCCACCCGCTGCTTCATGCCGCCCGAGATCTGGCCGGGGCGCTTGTTGGCCGCCTTTTGCAGGCCCACCATCTCAATGTGGTGGTCAATCATGCGATCGCGCACCGGCTGGGGGTGCTTTTTCATCACCCGGTTCACCGCCAGGGCAACGTTTTCGCGCACCGTCAGCCAGGGCAGCAGCGAATAGTTTTGAAACACCACCATGCGGTCTGGCCCCGGCTCCGTCACCTGCCGCCCTTCCAGCACAATACCCCCGGCGCTGGGCTGATCTAGCCCCGAGAGAATGTTTAGCAGAGTCGATTTGCCGCAGCCCGAGTGACCCACCAGAGAGACAAACTCCCCCTTGTGAATTTGCAGGTCGATATTCTTTAGGGCAATGTATTGGCCCCCATCGGGCAGCTTAAAGACGCGATCAACGTGGTCAACTTCTACAAATACAGCCATGGTGCTCAGGGTATGAAGGTGCAGTCGAACAGAAGAATTTTGGCGGTCTCCCCTCTTGGGAGGGTCAGGGGTGGGTCTGCGAGAATTTTGGATTGGCGATTTTGGATTTTGGCGGTCCCTGGCTCCCCTCTCCCAGGGGGCTGGGGGTAAGGGTCGTAGGGTGAGTCACGACGGGGCGCACCCTGCCAATCAGATCGCCAGGTTTACGGCGGTTGTTGGGTTCAACCGGAATGTAATTCCGTTAGTCCGTCTAGGGCCTCTGCAATATTTTCAATGACCTGAGCACCGCAGCCGTCTAAGCGATGTCGCCCACCCAGGTAGCGCGGATCGTTGTAGGCGATCTTTACGCCCTGCCCGTCTTGAAAAATCAGCAGCTTCTGCGGCAGATCAATCCCTATACTTTGCTGACACTGCATCAGTGGGGTTCCGGCCTGAGGGTTACCAAAAATAACAACACGCGTAGGCGGTAGTTCTAGGCCCGCGTCTGCCGCATTCTGGGCGTGGTCAACCGTAGCAAAGACGTTCAGCCCTTTAGATTCAAGGTTTTGAATGAAGCGACGTTCGGTTTCTTCAACGCTGTAGGGGCTGGGCTTAATCACGACCCCGGTCGGGGTCGTGATCTGAGCTGTGGCTGAGCGCTGGGGCATGACATGGCTAATCGAGACCCCTAGCCCAAATGCTAAACCCAACCCCATGAGACTGACGTTACGCATACTCACCAACCTGAAGATAACTAGCCTGAAGATACTACCGGCAGATGGTCAGAGGGTAGGGTGGGCACTGCCCACCCTACGGGATACGGGCTTTCCGGCTCCCCTCTCCCATAGGGAGAGGGGTTGGGGGTGAGGGCCTTACTGCTTCTGTTCTTCGGGCAGCACCAGGGTGCTGACAAACACAATCAGGCGATCGAGCAGCAGACCCACAACGCCCACATAGATAATCGCGATAATGATGTCGCTAATGCGCGAGCTGTTCCAGGCATCCCAGATAAAGAAACCGATGCCCACGCCGCCGATCAGCATCTCCGCCGCCACGATCGCCAGCCAAGACAGACCAATGCCAATTCTCAGGCCGGTGAAAATGTAGGGCACCGTCGCGGGAAACAAAATCTTAAAGAAGTACTGAGATTTAGACAGCTGGAGCACCCGCGCCACGTTGTTATAGTCCTGCGGAATTTGGCGCACCCCCTCGGTGGTGTTGATGATGATCGGCCAAATCGCCGTAATAAAAATTACGAAGATAGCCGAGGGGTTGGCCTGCTGAAACGCCGCCAGGGAGATCGGCAGCCAGGCCAACGGCGGCACCGTGCGCAAAATCTGAAACAGCGGGTCGAGAGCGCTGAACATCAGCGAACTGGTGCCCACCAAAATACCCAAGGCAATACCGACGATCGCCGCCAGGGTAAAGCCCAGGGCCACCCGCTGCAGACTGCTCCACACCTGCCAGAATAGCCCCCTGTCGGTGCCGCCGTAGTCAAAGAAGGGGTTGACGATCAGCTCCCAGGTGTCTTGTACCGTGCGCACCGGGGTGGGCAGGTTGGCATCTGGCCCCATGGTCATCACCTGCCAGATCGCCAGAAAAATCAGGATGGCGACAAAGGGTGCAATCAGCCCTTTTAGCCAGTTCAACGTCTGACCGCCGAGTTTTTGCAGGTTAAAGCGCGATCGCGCTGGACGAATATCGAGGGGTGCCGTCATGGTCGGTAGGTCTCCAGGGCGTACAGCAGGCAGAAGGAACGAAGGACTTAAGATCCCCGACCGGGAGGGGCCGGAGTGGGTTTTCCGGCCCCCCTCTCCCAGCGGGAGAGGGGTTGGGGGTGAGGGGGCGGTGCATCGCTGCGCGGATGCACCCTACGGTGGATCGAGAACATGGTGGGCAGTGCCCACCCTACACGCGCTTGATGTCGAGGCTGTCGAGGTAGGCCTGGGGATCTTCGGGGTCGAAGGTAATGCCGTCGAAGAAGGTCTCGACCCCGCGAGAGGTGCTGTCGGGGATCATGGCTTCTTGACCCAGGGCGGTAGCCGCCTCGCGCCACAGATCTTCGCGGTTGACCGCATCGACCCAGGCCTGGGTGTCGGTATCTGCGGGCAGGTAGCCCCAGCGAATGTTCTCAGTTAAGAACCACAGGTCGTGGCTCTTAAAGGGATAGGAGGCATTGTCAGCCCAATACTTCTGCATCAGGTCGGGCTGCTCGACCACCTTGCCATTGCCGTAGTCAAACTTGCCCACCGAGCGGTCGATGATGTCGTCGTAGGGCACGTTAAACCAGGCCCGCTCTGAGAGAATCTGGCACATCTCTTCTTTATTCTCAGGCTGGCTACACCACATGGCGGCTTCCAGGGTGCCCATCAGCAGCGCCTTAGCGGCCTTGGGGTTGGCATCGACCCAGTCGGCTCGCATGCCCAGGGCTTTCTCGGGGTGGTCTTTCCACATTTCGCCAGTGGTGAGAGCGTTGTAGCCAATGCCTTGGTTAACGGTTTGCAGGGGCCAGGGTTCGCCTACA
>JBBSLR010000004.1:0-19153 GCA_038255045.1 Phormidesmidales cyanobacterium | reverse complement strand
GTTGTCCAACAGAATAGGTTGTCCAACAGAGCTTGCCGACTGATCTGCTGCGGGCCAGACAAAAGCCAGCTAAAGGCCAAAATCGCGCCCAGGTCGGTTCGTTATGATAGCGTCAGTGTCTTTCCCCACTGCTATGCGCGCCGACGAAGCTCTAGCCTTGCTAGATCAACTGCTGCCGGGTCGCACCTTCAGCAACCTGCAAGAAACCGTTTTTAGCCAGGTATGGAAGGGCAAAACCTATGCAGAAATTGCCGAAAGCTGCGGCTACGACCACAGCTACATTCGCGACGTGGGGTTTCGCCTGTGGCAGGCGTTGTCGGCGTCGCTCAACCAAAAGGTTTCTAAAAGCAATATTCGAGCCGTGCTAGAGCGCCATGCCCGTAGCCAAAGCAGCCCTGCCTCGACCCTGGCCGACCTCCCCAAGGTCACCACGCTGCCGCCAGAGTGGGAGCTACCCAATGGGCCAGTGCCGCTACAGTCAAAGTTTTACATCGAGCGCCCGCCCCTGGAAACCCAGGCCAAGATCGAGTTGCTCAAACCGGGCAGCCTAATTCGCCTCAAGGCCCCCCGCCAGATGGGCAAAACCTCTCTGCTGCGGCGGCTGGTGGCCCATGGCCAAGCCAACAACCTGCGCTGCGTTACCCTGAGCTTGCACCGGGCCGATCGCCAAATTTTTGCCGATCTAGACCTGTTTTTATGCTGGTTTTGCGCCAACATTGGCCACCAGCTGGGCCTGGAGCCTGACCTGGAGCACCGCTGGAATAGTGATATTGGCAGCAAGGTGAGCTGTACCGCCTACCTCGAAGACTACGTTTTGCCCCAGGTGGAGGGGCCGCTGGTGATCGCCCTCGATGAGGTCAACGAGCTGTTCCAGTATCCGAGACTTTCGGCGGAGTTTTTGCCGCTGCTGCGATCGTGGTACGAAGACGGCCGCGAAATCGAGGCCTGGGGCCGCGTGCGCTGGATTCTCTCCCACGCCACGGAGGTGTATGTGCCGCTGCAACTGCACCGGTCGCCCTTTAATGTCGGGCTGGCCCTGCGGCTGCCCCCCTTCACCCTGGCCCAGGTGCAAGATTTGGCCTGCCGCCACCAGCTGCCCTGGGCCGCCGG
Organism: Phormidesmidales cyanobacterium; assembly: GCA_038255045.1. GTDB lineage: Bacteria > Cyanobacteriota > Cyanobacteriia > Phormidesmidales > Phormidesmidaceae > Nodosilinea. Next base: position 18,043 of record JBBSLR010000004.1, on the reverse strand, counting down.
TAGTGACGGTGCTCAGCAGCTATGGTCGCTGTTGCAGGTGGTGAGCTGTCGGCCTGGGCTGGTGCGGCTGGCGCTCTACGCCCTGGCCCAGGGCGACCTTAGCCTAGAGCAGCTGATCGAAGAAGCCCCCATCCAGTCGGGCATTTACAGCGATCACCTGCGGGAATTGCTGGCCGCTCTGTACCCTCACGCTGACTTGCAGGCGGCCTTTCGCTGGGTAATAGAATCGCCTGCGCCGGTGGCCCTAGAGCCGATCGCCGCCTACCGACTCGAAAGTCTGGGCCTGGTCAACCTGAGCAAAAACCTAGCCACCCCCAGTTGTGAACTCTATCGCCAGTACTTTCTCCGGTTTTTGCCCCCGCCCTTGAGCTCGGCCCATGGTTGAGTATCGGGTGGGGGGCAGCCTCGCCGCCGATGACCCCACCTATATCGAGCGAGAGGCCGATCGCATCCTCTACCGATCGCTGCTCAAGGGTGAGCTGTGCTATGTGCTGACCTCGCGGCAGATGGGCAAGTCGAGCCTGCGACTGCGCACTCGCCAGCGGCTAGAGGCCGGAGACATGGGGCACTGCGCGGCGATCGACCTTACCCGCATTGGCAGTCAGCAGATCACCCCCGAGCAGTGGTATCTGGGTCTAGCCTTTGACCTGCGGCGCAAGTTTCGCCTGCCCGATGGGGTTGATTTGCCGACCTGGTGGCAGGGGCTAGGGCCGCTGCCGCCCGTGCAAAAGCTGAGCTACTGGATTGAAACGGTGCTGCTCACCCCCCAGCCCCCCCAGCCCCTGTTCATTTTTTTAGACGAAATTGACGGCGTGAAGGGGCTGAGCTTTGCAGCGGGAGATTTTTTTGGGCTGGTGCGGTTTTGCTACAACCAGCGGGCTGAGAACCCCGCCTACCGCCGCCTCAACTGGGCCATGTTTGGGGTGGCTACCCCAAACGACCTGGTGGCGGCGGCGCACCAAACGCCGTTTAACATTGGTCGGGCCATTTCCCTAGCGGGCTTTACGCCAGATGAGGCCGCTCCCCTGGCGGCGGGTCTGGCGGGTCTGGCGGAGCGGCCCGATCAGGTGCTGGCGGCGGTGCTGCACTGGACTGGGGGGCAGCCCTTTTTGACCCAGAAACTCTGCGATCTGATTCAGACGGCCCATGGGGACGACCCCATCGCGGCGGGGGCCGAGGGAGCGCGGGTGGAGGCGTTAGGGTGATCGCACCTGATCCACCACTGGGAAGCCCAGGATGACCCCGAACACCTGCGCACCATTCGCGATCGCATCCTGGCCGACGAGCTGCGATCGGGCCGCCTGCTCAGCCTGCACCAGCGGATGCTCACCGTCGGTGCTATTCCCGCTGACGGCAGCCCAGATCAGGCTGAGCTCAAGCTGTCGGGCATTGCGATCGCTCGCAACGGTCACCTCCAGATCGCCAACCCCATCTATGCCGAGGTCTTTAACCCCGCTTGGGTCAACCACTGCCTAGCCCAGCAGCGGCCCTACGCGGTCATGCTGCAAGCTTGGGTCGCCTCTAATTTTCGAGATGACTCGCGTCTGCTCATGGGCCAGGCCCTGCAAGATGCGCTGCACTGGGGCTGCCCACAAAAGCCTCAGCGATCTCGACTACCGCTACCTCTCCGCTAGCCAAGAGTGGGATGCCAAAATGGTGCGCCTGGAGCTAGAGGCTAAAAACCAGGCCAACCGCCTGCTGGCTGAAGCTCAGCGCAAGGCCAATCAGATCATCTGGGTTAGCTACCTCAGCCTGGTAACCTGCCTGGCCATTGCTGTGGTGGCCCTGGTGAGCAGCCTGCTCAGACCCTGAGGCGATTTTAGAGTGGGGTACCTGACTCAGCAGGGCTGAAAATGCTGTGAGAATTTGATGACTGCCCGCTAAGAACTCCCAGCTCAGAGTCTTAACCGAGCTTCAGGGGGCTATCAGCCGCCCTCGGGATGATGGGGAAATTCAGCCAAGCCCTCTTCCCCGAGACCCCATCATGCAGCAGCGGCGACTGACAATCTATGGTGCGATCGCCGTTGCCACCCCCCTGCTGGTGCTGGCCAATGCCCTACTCAGCTCCGCCGATCGCACTTTGCGGCCTGCCGCTACGGCCCTGCGGCCCCTATGGGCAAAGCCACCCCAGCTAATGCCGCCGCCCAAACCCTGGCCATGGCCCACCGCGCCTGGATGATGCAGCCCCAGACCCGCATTGTGGCTGAAAATTCACAGCTCTTTCTGGAGTTCTACGTCCCCTTCAATAGCCTTGACCACAGCCCAGACCTAACCCTGATCCTCTTGCCTGACGCCATCTCAACTGACGAGGGCGGTAACTGGGCCGAGGGCGATCGCCCTTCAGCACCGATCTTGGCTCCTCGCGCAATACCCCTAGGCAATATACAGGCCACCGCAGGCAAACATCGCTACCCTATCCCGGCTACGAACAACATCAACCAGTACCAATCTGTGGTCATCTGGTGCGCCGACCTCGATGCCATGATCGGCTACGCCACCCTAGAGGGTGATGTGCTGGCTACCGAGTAGCTGCTGCTTAAAATTTGGCTGACATTCTTTCATCACCCAGCAACCATCGCCCAACAACTATCGCCCAACAATGCCATGTACCCGCAGCAGGTCTGCCAGGGTCGTGCAGTGGGGGGTTAGGCCAAAGCTGGCGGGGTTGACCGCGCCGTTGTAGATAAAGTGGCGATAGCGCAGGCAAAAGTAGTCCCAGGGGGCCATCTGCACCCGAAATAGTTTGATCAGCACGTCGGCTAGCCACGGCGACAGGGGAACGCGAAACCAGATGCGCTGGCCGAAGTAGTCGCAGATTTGGGCGATCGCCTGGTTGACCGTCAGCGGCGGGTTGCCGATGACGTACTCGCGATAGCCCTCGGCGGCGGGATGCTCGACCAGATAGTTCACCACCGTGGCAATATCCTGGGCGTGGGCAAAGTGAAACCCCGCATCGGCCCGAAAGAAGCGGGCCAGCCCCACCCAGCGGGTGACATCCCTCAGCCCCGCTGAGATAAATGAGTAGGGCTTGTCTTTGTCGCCGCCAAACACCAGGGTGGGAAACACCGTGGTGATCTTGTCGTAAACCGGCAGGTTGGGCAGGCGGTGGTGGCAGTCGTATTTAGTGCGAATGTAGTCGGTGCCGATTTCCCCGGCCTCGGGCAGGGGGGCGCAGCGCTGGTTCAAAATGCTGGCGGTAGAGAAGTAGATCACCTGCTGGCAGCGATCGGGGTTGAGGTAGGCCATTAACCCCAGGTTGGCCTCAACATTGATGGCCTCGACATAGCCGGGGTCGCCGCCCCAGGCGGCGGCGGTAAAAATAGCAATGTCAATGGTGCCCAGCAGATCTTTAAAGGGGGCGATATTTTCTAGCCCGCCCTGCAGCAGGTGCACCCGGGGGTTGCCCTGCACCGGCAGCCGCAGTTTTTCGGGCTGGCGCAGCAGCAAAAACAGCTCGTAGCGATCGCTCTCTAGCAGCAGTTCAAGAATGTAGTGGCCAATACAGCCGCTGGCCCCGGTCATAAACACACGCAGGGTTTCAGGGCTGTGGGAGGTAGAGGGCGCGGTGTCCAAATTGCTCTAGATTCAGGAGGTATAGTCAGACAGTTTAGACCGTTTTGGCCAAGCTAGGGGGTCTCAGTCGGTTTAACAATTCACGGAAAGAAAATCTCATTCCGCAGATCAATCAACAGATCACTTAAAGGTTAGGTAAAGCCAACCTCCTTTCACCCGGTTTTCTCAGGGAAATTGCGTAGATGGTAGCGCGACTTCTCCTAAAACCTACCCTAGAGCTTTCGATCAACTATGGCTGATACCCCCTGCCCCAACCGGGCCAGGCCCCTTACTGCCCCCGACCAGCGGGGGTTCACCCTGATAGAACTGCTGGTGGTGATGGTGATTGTTGGCATCTTGGCGGCAATCGCCGTGCCGAGTTTTTTGAGCCAGGTGGCTCGGGCCAAGCAGGCCCGAGCGCTGAACTACATCGGCCTGGTCAACCGTGCCCAGCAGGCTTTCTACATGGAGAACACCCGCTTTGCGATCTCTATCGAAGAACTCGGGGTGACAGACGGCATGGCCCCTGACTACATCTACACCATCCCTAGCGCTGCTGGGCCAAATGTGACTAGCACCCAGGCAAGCCCCGTTGACCCGGCCCTGCGCGGCTATACCGGAGTCGTCTTTACCACCGTTGACCCCGGCGGCGCGGCCCGCACCTCGATGGTGATTTGCCAGGGTGCTGCGGCTACAACGCCCACGCCCACGCCCGTAGCGGTGGCGGCGGGAGAAGTTCAGATTACCAACTGCAACAATCTTTAGCCCGCCTAAATCGAACCCACCTGAATCGAACCATGCCCTTCGAGCAGTTTTGGTAAATTTGAGCACCCAGATGTAACGAACCCTACGGCATACCGTAGCTGAGGGTAAGCGGCGGCGCTACAGTAAAGGCTAGTCTTTGTTTACTGCACCGCCGTGGGAACTGCCCAGCCATCACCAACCGCCGCCGATATTCAGGGCCTGTTTGACCGCATTGCCCCGGTCTACGACAGCCTCAACGAGCGCCTTAGCTTTGGCCTGCACCGGGTATGGAAGCGCATGGCCGTGCGCTGGTGCGGCGCGGCCCCTGGGCACACCGCCCTAGATGTCTGCTGCGGCAGCGGCGATCTGGCGATCATGCTGGCCCGCCAGGTGGGGAAGTCGGGCACGGTGTATGGGGTAGACTTTTCGGCCGAGCTGCTGGGGATGGCCGAGGGGCGCTGGGCAAAGCTCAGCCGACCAGGGCGATCGCCCCACACTCCCCAAATTCACTGGGTGCAGGGCGATGCCCTGGCCCTGCCCACGGGCGACAGCTCTATCGATGCCGCCACCATGGGCTATGGCCTGCGCAACTTGACCGACATTCCCCAGGGGCTGGCCGAGCTGCGGCGCGTGCTCAAGCCCGGGGCCAGCGCTGCCATTCTCGACTTTCATCGCCCCCAGGGGGCGCTAGCTGAGCAGTTTCAGCGGTGGTACCTCGATGCCCTGGTGGTGCCCACCGCCCAGGGCATGGGCCTGACCGATGAGTATGCCTATATTGGCCCCAGCGTTGACCGCTTCCCCACGGGGCCAGAGCAGGTGGCCCTGGCCCACCAGGTGGGGTTTGAGCGGGCGGTTCACTACCCCATTGCCGCCGGGCTGATGGGGGTGCTGGTGGTGAGTCGCCAATGATTGGGGCTGACCTGTGGCTACTGCTGGCGCCGCCGATTGTCGGCGGTGTGATTGGCTATTTCACCAATGACATCGCCATCAAAATGCTGGTTCGCCCCTACCGCCCCCTGTACCTGGGCAAGCGGCGGCTGCCCTTTACCCCAGGGCTGATACCCAGCAACCAGGAGCGGCTGGCCCAGCGCATTTCCGACACGATTATGGGGTCGCTGCTCACCCCCGAGGAGCTGCAAAACCTGGCGCGGCGACTGTTGCAGACCGAGCGCACCCAGGCGGCGATCAAGTGGCTGTTGCAGCTGGCCCTCGACCAGGTGCAGAGCCGTGCCCAGGTGCGCACCGCCCAGATTGCCGGGGCCATTCTGCAAGATCTGTTTGGCAAGTCGCTGCCCCGGCTAATTCGGGTGTGGGCGCGGCGCGAAGACTTTTTAGAACCCCAGCTCAACCAGCTGTTTGACCAGGTGCTGCTCGACTTTAGGCTCACCCCTGGGCAGGCTGACCAGATCGCCACCTGGCTGCTGACCGGGGTGTTTCCGCCCGACAAGCTGCGGCAGCTGGTGGTCGACTTTCTCACCGATCGCAATATTCAAGTGATCGACACGATTTTTCGAGAGCGCACCAGCGGCACCTACTGGGTGGTGGCCAACCTGTTTGGGGTGCGCAATGCCCTGGGGCGGCTGCGGGCCTTTTGTCTCGACGAGCGCGAGGTCAGCAACGCCCGCATCGCCGAGCTGGTGCTGGCGCTACAGCTGAAAAAGCGGCTGCAAGAGTCGCTCCAGCAGGTATCGCTGCAAAACCTGCCGGTTTCCACCGTGCGCCAGGTGCGCGGCAATCTGCGGGAGGCGGTGCAGGGCTACATTCGCATCCGGGGGCCAGAGTTTGTGCGCGGCCTGGGCGCTTCGATCAATTGGGAAACGCTGGCCACCCAGCTGCTCAACCGCCTGCAAAATTCGGCGGTGATCACCCAGTCGCTCGACCCGGTGAGCGAGGAGCTGGCGCTGATTTTAGAGCGCTACCTGGAGCGCGACCTAGAATCGCTGGTGGCCCAGGTAATCCCAATTCTAAATATTGATCAGGTGATTATTGACCGAGTGCGGGGCACCTCGGCTAAGGAGCTGGAGCTGGCGATTCAGGGCATTGTGCGCAACGAATTGCAGGCGATCGTCAACCTGGGGGGCATTTTGGGCTTCACCATCGGCATTGTGCAGGCGGCGTTTTTCTTCTGGCAGCGATCGGGCGGGCTGTAAGGGGGGGCTACACCTTGGCCGGCACACCTGCATAGGAGGGTTCGAGGGCGGTGAGCTGGGTGACTAGGGCGGTGATCGCCTCAGGGTTCGCCGCCTTTTGCGAGGTCGTCACGACCTCGCGCCCCAGCACGGTACAGCCCAGGTGCGAGAGCTGCTGCCGCATGGCCAGGGCCACTTTGTTGCCGCCGCCGCCGCTGTGGGTGGCCAAGGCCACCGGGCGACCGTTGAACAGGGCACGAAAGTCGTCGGTGCTGACGGAGAGCCAGGCGATCGCATTGGTCACCACCGGGGGAATTGAGCCGTTGTACTCGGGCGCGCAGATCACCAGGCCCTGGTGCTGCTTCAGCGCCTGCTCTAGTTTGGCCAACCCTGAGCCAGTACTGTCTTGGCCAATGAGAGAATCGTACAAGGGCAGTTGCAGCTCAGGCAGGCTCACCACCTCGGCGGATGCACCTTGTTTAGTGGCTTCGGCGGCAAAGGCTTTGGCCAGGTCGAGGTTGGTGCCGTGGGTAGCAGAGAGAATTAGCATTGGACGTTAAAGACTGTAACGGTTGCGTTTTCAATCTACCATCGATACTTCTTCGGCAACTTCCCACGGTGGATGGTTACCAACTGCCGCCAAAACCCTGCGAAACCTGAGTTCGGGATCAGAAAAGTTCTTGGCGAAGCAGGCCCACTATCCCCCTTTGTGAGGGGTAAGGGTGGGTCAATCGAGACCAGGGAAGCAATTCACCGTATCCAGAGGCTTTTTTCTGTATTGGTTTTGACCCACCCCGCCCTCCGGGCACCCCTCCGAGGAGGGGATGGCGTTACCCCGAACTCAGGTATGAAATGGCTCAGTCTTTCTTCTCTAGGCGAAACAAAACCACCACTACGGCAATTACCGCCAGCTGCACGCCCAGGTTGGGCAAAGCACTACCCACGTCGCGCCCGGCCAGCAGCTGGGCAAAAAAGGTAAACGCCCCGATCGCCCCAGAGGCCCCCACGGCCCCATAGATAAACTTGCGCAGCCCTCGGTAAGGGGCCTGGGCCTCGGCCTTGAGGCGAGCATATTTCTCGGTACTCATACCCTGTGGGGGTCTGTCTTGGGGAGAAGGGTCAGAGGCCATAGAGAACAAGTAATGGGAGAGCAAGTAATGGGAAAACAAGTAATGGGAGAGCAAGTAATGGGAGGGCAAACAATGGGTGAGGGCGTGCTGTCGTCTTAGCCTCTCATGCTACAGGGTGTACCTAGCGACTGGGGCGCGAGACCGGAGTAGCAAAGACCTGCTGAAGCTGGTCAATCCGCTGGGCGGCAGTCTCGGGCGGCGGCGAAATCCACAGCGACTCGTAAAAGAAGAAGGCCATGCCCGCGTAGGCGCGATCGCGCACCGCCGCCATCTGGTCAGCGATGAAATCCATCCGTACTGGGGCGGCTCGCAGCCCGCTGAGAACGCCGATGTTAACCGGAATTTTGCGCCGCGCTGCCTGAATTGAGGGCTTGTTCATCTCCCACATAAAGCGGTTTTGGTCGCTGCGATAGACCTGAATCACTAGCTCATCGACAATGCCCCGATTGACCCACGCGGGCCAGTCTTGCAGGTAGTTGACGTAGGCAAAGGGGTAGGGGTTGGGCGAAATCGACACCACCGCGTTGGGGCGGCGGGCCTTGACTAGCTTGTAGACCTCGGCCAAAAAATCAGAGATTTTATTGGCCCGCCAGGCCACCCACTCGGCATCCTGGGGGTTATTGGGGGGCACTCGACCGCCGTGCTCAGCCCGGTAGAGGCTGATGGTGTAGGGGTCATAGCCAAAGTCGACCGGCAGGCCTAGGTGGTCGTCAAACTGAAAGCCATCAACCTCGTAGTTGCTCACCAGGTCGTTGATCAGCTCCAGCTGAAACTTCTGCACCTGGGGATGAAAGGGGTTCATCCAGCGCCGGGGAATCACGTTGCCCTCCATCCAAATGCCGGGGTCAGCTACCGGGACATCGTCGGGCAGAAACTCATCCACCTGGGCGATCCACTGGTCTGCCCGGTGCTTTTCGCGGGCCAGGTCGCGGGTTTTGGCCTGATCTAGCGCCATCAGCGGGGCTGCTGCCCCCGGCTTGCCGCTGCTGCGGGGAGCCAGAAGGGGCGACTCGACTCGCTTTTGGGTAAACCAGTCGGGGTGGCGGCGATATAGCTCGTAGTTAGCGGGGGCCATGAAGCCAAACTCAAACCAGGGCACCACCGCCATGCCGCGCGCGTGGCCAAAGGCGATCGCCTCCTGCACCATGTCGCGATCGCTCTCGCTGGCTGGCCCAGGGGCGCGCAGATCGCCCATCAAATGCTGACTCACCCCCAGCTCGCGTTTGGCGGTGGCGCTGGGGTAGAGGGTGTGGCCGTAGTTCCACACCACGGGGTAGAGGGTGTTGAAGTTGAGATCGGCCAGGCGGTTCACCGCCGACTCCAGCGCTTCGGTCGAAAACAGCACCTGGCTGTCTACATTGGTCAACCAGACGCCGCGAGTTTCGCGAGCGGGCGACGCCACGGCGGGGGTTTGGGCCTGGGCCACCCAGGCTGGGTCTATCCACCTTCGCAGGGCCGGATTGGGCGCTGCGCGGCACACCAGAGCAGCAGCTTCGCCCCGAGTCAGGCGCTGGGTGGGGTTGAGGCGATTGCCCTGGGGATAGTTGACCACAACCCCCAGGGCCAGGGCGGTGGCCACCCCCTCACGGGCATACTCGGGCACCTGGCGGCCATCTTCTAGGCTGGCGTTGACGAGGGTGTTGGCGGCGATCTGGTAGTTGCCGCCGAGCTTGGTGGCCAGGGCCATGATGCCCTCGGCCCGCACCAGGGGGCGCTCGCGCTGAAAGTATTGGTCGGGGTAGTGGGCTGCCACCGTGGGGGCCGTTTGCACCCCCAGCGCTCGCTCCAGCGGGTTGGCCCAGTTCTGCGCTGGCCCCGGCGGCGAAATCTGGTTGAGCAGGGCCACATAGTCGCCCCAGAGAATGGCCTCGTCGGGATAAAATCGCCCGCTGCGGTCTGGGGTCAGCATTCTCGCCTGGGCCAGGCCGGTAATACAATCTTTAGCCCAGTGGTTTTGAATGTCGGTGGGGATGATCGGCAGCGGTAAAGCTGGGGGAGATTCTGTCCGATCAGCCGGGAACTGCTTAGGGTTGGCAGCGGTGAAGCTGGGGGCGATCGCCCCATCCGATTTTGCCAGCAGAGGCAGTATCCCAGGCCCAGCCAGGGCCAGCACCAGCGCCGCGCCAAAACAGACCAGTGCCCGCATCCACCCCTTACCCATCCATTCCCTCCCGTTCCACTTCATCCGCCTCATCCTCCACTCCGTTTAGCCTGATAGCCCTTGGCCACCAGCAGATCTACTAGCTTTTGGGCATGGTCGCCCTGAATCTCGATGGCGTCGTCTTTGGCGGTGCCGCCGGTGCCGCACTGGGCCTTGAGCTGCTTGGCTAGGGCCGTGAGCTGGTCGGGGCTGTGCTGAAAGCCATTGACAATGGTGACGGTTTTGCCGCCGCGCCCCTTGCGGCTCACCTGCACCCGCACCGTTTGCTGGCTGGGGGGGCGATCGGGCACCGCCCGCGCCATCGGGTCGGCGGGGCCAAACTCGCGGTAGGCGTGGCGGTCGCCCGCTCCAGATTTAGCCCCAGATTTAGCCCCAGACTTAGACTTACCCTTAGCCATAGGCTTTCACATAGACTGCATGATTTATACCATTTGGGGAGCGCGGGGAGACGGTTTGGGGGTTGGGGTTCACGGTTTACGGTCTACGGTTCACGGTTCACGGTTTGCGCCGTATACCTTATATCCGACACCTGACACCCGATTCCCGATACCCTTGTTCCCCGGCCTCGCTACACTACAGGTAAAGACATTTCCCCGCCCTATGCAACTTCACCTCAAGGTTTGGCGGCAGACCAGCGCCACCGCCCCCGGCCAGTTTCAGCGCTACACCGTGGCCGATGCCCACCCCGATATGTCGTTTTTAGAGCTGCTCGACGTGCTCAACGAGCAGCTGATCCATGGGGGGGGCGACCCGGTGGAGTTTGACCACGACTGCCGCGAGGGCATCTGCGGCTCCTGCGGGGTCATGATCAATGGTAAGGCCCACGGCGGGCGGCCTGAGACGGCGACGTGCCAGCTCTACATGCGTCACTTTAGCGACGGCGACGAAATCACCATCGAACCCTGGCGAGCCAAGGGCTTTCCGGTGGTGAAAGATCTGGTGGTCGATCGCAGCGCCCTCGATCGCATTGTCATGGCCGGGGGCTATATTTCGGTGAAAACCGGGTCGGCCCCCGAGGCCAATGCCATTCCTATCCCCAAGGCCAACGACGATGCTGCCTTTGACTACGCCGCCTGTATCGGCTGCGGGGCCTGCGTGGCTGCCTGCCCCAATGCCTCGGCATCCCTGTTCACCGCCGCTAAAGTAGCGCATCTGGCGCTGCTGCCCCAGGGCCACCCCGAGCGCCATCAGCGGGTGCTGGCGATGAGCGCCCAGATGACCACCGAGGGCTTTGGCGACTGCTCTAACCATGGTGAGTGCCAGGCGGTATGCCCCAAGGGAATCTCTATCGATGCGATCGCCGCCATGCGCCGTGAATATGTGCGAGCTGCTCTGGGTGGCTAAGATACCCGTCCCTCCGCCAGTAGCGTAATGCCTTGGCGGAGTAGGGATGCGATCGCAGCCCTACTCCGCTTGCCAGAGACGTACCGTACCATCCCACCCGGCGCTGACCAGAGTTTTCCCGTCGGGGGCAAAATCGATTCCCCAAACCCAGCCTTCATGGCCGTGCAAAATGGTTGTCAGGCGGCCCTGCTCCATGTTCCACAGGCGAATGGTGCTGTCGTTGCTGGCGGTGGCCAGCAGGCTGCCGTCGGGGCTAAAGGCCAGGGCGTTGACGGGGGCCGGGTGGGCCTTAAAGCAGGTGGTTTCGCGGCCGCTGTTGAGCTTCCAAAAGCGCACAGTGCAGTCGGCACTGGCGCTGGCCAGCAGCCAGTTGTTGGGGCTGGCCGCCACCGCCAGCACTTCGCCCCGGTGGCCGCTCAGCACATGGTTGGTGCCTTTGCCCTTGAGGCGATATAGGCGAATGGTTTGGTCTTGGCTGCCGCTGATCAGGGTGCTGCCGTCGGGGCTGACGGCGATGGAGCGCACCCAGTGGGTATGGCCGTTAAAGTGATGCACGAGGGATTGATCGCTGAGTCGCCACAGGCAGATTTTGTGGTCTTGGCCACCGCTAAAGAGATATTTGCCGTTGGGGCTAAAGGCCACGGCCCGCACCCAGCTGGTGTGGCCCTCAAGCTGGCCCAGGGGGCGACCGGTGGCCAGCTCCCACAGCTGAATGGTGTTGTCGTTGGTGACGCTGGCAAAAGAGGTGCGATCGGGGCTGACGGCCACGGCCCGCACCCAGGCCTGGTGGCTGTCGATGGTCTGTATGGTGTGGCCGGTGGCCAGGTTCCACACCCGCACGGTCTTGTCGCCGCTGCCGCTGATAATAAAGTTGCCGTCGGCGCTGACGGCAACTGACCGCACCCAGCTGCTGTGGCCCGTCAGCACCCGAGTACAGACCCACTTGGGCGTCCGGGAGGTAGCGGTATCGCTAGAATCGGCAGCGGGTTCAGCGGCGGCAGGGCGATTTAGGGCGGTGGCCATATCCACCAGCTCAAAGGCAGAAGCGTCGTCAGCCGAGTCGCCCTGGGGCAGAGATTCGGAAGGCATGGTCAAGGTACACATCGACGTGGCTGCTATCGGTCGTCGGCAATGGTGCAAACAGGCTCAGACTGCTGCCAGTCTGCAACCCCCGCTGAAACACCTACTGCCGACTACACCCTGCCAGCATCCTATTCCGAAAATTAAGCTTTAAGCGATGCTGCCGCGTTTGCGGGCCTCTTTGTAGGAGGTGCCGACGTTTTTTAGCCCGGCGCGGATCATTTCCTGCTCGAGTAGGGCAAAAAAGCGGGTGCGATCGCCCCCTTTGACCACCGCCTGGTTGTGGGCCTCGGCCAGGGTTACCGGGTAGCCGTAGCCCTTTTGCACCTGGGTCAGCACCATGCTCAGCGCCATTTCGCAGCGGGCGGCGTCGGCCATCACCCACTGGGGCACCTCAACCCGCGCCACCTCAGAGCCAACGTTGAGGTAGCAAAAATACACCCGGTGGTCGCCGTAGAGGTCAAGAATGCTGGCGGCGCTGCGCCAAAAGGGGCTGCGCTCCCCCGGTGCCAGCTCCGTGGCCCAAAAGGTGGCGTCCCGCAGGGGCAAAAATTTCCCGCAGGGGGCGCGATCGGCCCGGCTGCCGCCGCTGCTGTTCTCATCGCTACCCCCGTCGCTACTACAGTGGCTCTGGCAGTCGGGCGCGGGGAAGGGGCAGGCGGCATACCGAAGAAAATTCATCGCCTCGCCGCTGCGGCTGGCGCTGAGGTAGCCCACCAGGGGAATGCCCTGCCGCCGCAGCCGCTCCCATGAGTCGAGGATGGGGGGCAGAATGCGATCGCGTGCTTCCCCCGGCAGAGCCTCAAGAAACCAGTAGATCAGCGACCCATCCACCAGGGCCAGCACCGGCACTGGCCCGCGGCCAGAATTACGGCCAGAATTTTCTGACGCTAGAGATTCCTGAACGGCCTCGCCCAGTTCGGCCAGCACCACGGCCTCGGCGACGGTGCGGCGGTGGCCCATCCACTCTTCGGTGCTGATGCCCCACTGCCGCGACAGGTAGAGGTCTTCGGCCCGATACACCACCTCGGGCAGGCTATCGAGCAGCGGAAACCGACTCTGGCCGTAGTGGAGCACCACCCGGCCCGTATTGATCAAATAGCAGTAGGCGATCTCGTGGTGGCTGGGGGAAATCTGTGACCCGTCGGTGGCGATCACGGTGTGGGCCTCGGGGGCGGCGGCGATCGGGGTGCGGGTGGTAAGCGGCTCTGTCGGCTGGGCGGCGGTAAAGGGGGCGCGATCGCCCCAGGTGTTTGCCTGGGCCACCAGGTCGGGCTGGCGAAGGGCGGCGATCGCCAGCAGTTGGCGGGCAGTGGCCACGCGCTCCTGGGCGGCAGCGGCCTCCTGGCTCAGGTGCTGGCTAATGCCCTGCATCTGACGGGCTAGCTTCATCAGGTCGAGCATCGCATCGGCAATTTGGTACGCCTATACTAACATTCCTGTTCTATATTTTTTGCCAGAACTTGGCCCCTACGGATGCCACCCTGCCCCGCATCGCTATACTGTCGTGTGGCTCGTGTCTTGGTCGTGTTTTGGTTGTGCTTATGGAGTCAAGATGGCTCACGTTGGGGCTTATCCCCGGGGCAGTGGGAACGTTAGGTGCCCTGGTGGTGGCTGCCCCCGCTCGGGCTGCAACCCTACAGTACTGGGCGTTTGACGCCCAGACTAATCAGCTGGTCTTCACCACTGACAGCGAGGTGCAGCCCCGGGCGCAGCTGCTGGTCAACCCCACGCGCATCGTGGTTGACTTGCCCAATACCCAGCTGGGCAGCACCGGCACCAGCCAGACCATAGGCGGTGCCGTTCGAGAAGTGCGGGCCGGGCAGTTTGACCGCCAAACCGCCCGCCTGGTTATAGAACTCGCGCCGGGCTACAGCATTAACCCCCAAGATATCCGGGTGCAGGGCCAGCGCCCCAACCAGTGGGTGGTGCAGTTGCCCCCCCTCAGCCCCGGCACTGCGCCACCTGCGGGGGCGATTCCGGCCCCTACCGCTACGGCCAACCGAGTGCAGGGCAACACGGGGGCTGCCGCCTCGGCCACTATCGACGGCATCGTCACCGGCCGAGATGGTTTTGTCATTCAGTTCAGCGGCGACGCTCCCACCCCTGCGGTGCAGTACAGCACCGACGGGGCCGACAACCGCTTCGCCCTGATCGATTTGCCCAACACTTCCGTGGCGGCTAATCTCAGCGCCAACGACCTGCCCAACTACCGCTACAGCATCATCGCCTGGGATGTGGCTCAGCAGCCCACCAGCCCCCCTTCCACGCGGGTTACCCTGCGCCTTGGCCCCACCAGCCCTGACTGGCGCGCCCTGCGCAGCAGCAGCGGCGTGCTGGTGCTGCCCCCCAGCGGCGTGCTGATTGGCACGGTGTCTGACGAGCCACCGCCCCTGGCCACCGCCTCGGCTACCCCGGCTACCCCGGTGCAGGGGCAGACCCCGCCGCCGCCTCAGACAACTCAGACTCCTCCAGTGCAGCAGACGCCGCCGCCCGCCGCCCAGCCGGTGGAGCTGCCGCCGGTGCGGCAGTCGACCAACGGGCGTACGGTAGTCGTCATCGACCCCGGTCACGGGGGCCGCGACCCTGGGGCCGTCGGCATCGGCGGTCTGCAAGAAAAACAGGTGATCTTCCCGATCTCCCAGCGAGTGTCCCAGCTGCTCGAGGCCCAGGGAATTGTGGTGGTGATGACCCGCCGCGAAGACGTGGCGGTTGACCTCCAGGCCCGGGCCGATATTGCCAACCGCGCCCAGGCCAATGTGTTTGTCAGCATCCACGCCAACGCCATCAGCCTCAGCCGCCCCGACGTCAACGGCGTTGAGACCTACTACTCCTCTGAGAGCGGGCGACGGCTGGCGGCCACCCTCCAGGCCAGCATGCTGGCGGCAACGGGCATGGGCGATCGCGGCGTTAAGCAGGCCCGCTTTGCGGTGCTGCGCCAGACCACTATGCCCGCCGCCCTGGTGGAGGTGGGCTTTGTCACCGGGGCCGCCGATGCCCCCCGCCTGGCTGACCCCGCCTGGCGCGAAACCGCCGCCCAGGCCATCGCCCGAGGCATTCTGCAATATCTCCAATAGGGGAGGTAGTCCATACCCCTAACAACCAGTGGCAAGCCCTCTATCGCGGCACACCCTCTAGACCTTGGCACTAGTTCGTTAACCTGTAATCCCCTACGGCCTGTCCTGCGGTTATAGAAGCATTTGAGAAGACATCCTAACTTTAAAAAACCAGTGCCCTAACGAAGGCTGTAGCTACCCGGAAGCCATGACCACAGCACATTCCAGCAGCCAACCCGTAACCAGACCCGGAAAATGGCCAAAGCCAGCCCTGTCAAGGTGGCCAAACTATTCCCGAAATGTCTGTAGGCTAAGGGACTCCGGCCCCAACCACCAGGGAGTAAACTCCCTGGCTCACGGCGAAAGTCTGCTAAAGCAGACTGGGAAACGGGGTTCATAATCCTCTGCAGAGGATTTCAGCGAAAAAGTGGGGCCTTAACGGCCAATAGGCAGGGGACTCTTTCGGTATGACTGGGGTGCTTATACAGATCGTAGGTGGCCGAGCATGGTTGATACCCCTAATTACGTTAGTTCAATGGGCCGATACCAGCACCACAGACTCATCAGAACAATTTAACCCCCTCGTCAAACGTGCAGCAGCCCTTGCCCTCGCCAGCACCCTCGTCATCGACAGCGCCAGCGCCAGTTTCATAGCCAGCACGATCAACAGCTTCAGCACCATTGCCAATGCCAGCGACAGCGCCATCGACATCGACATCTCCTTCGTGAGCGTCAAAGTCAACGCTAAAGTCAGCGGCATCTCCTTCGTTAGCGCCATCGCCAGCTTAATCGCGAGCGACAGTGACAGAGCCGTCGCCATCTCCTTCGCGAGCGTTACTTCGATATTTATTACCAACCCTAAATTGGCAGACTTACTTAGTCAGATTAAGCGTATGTCTACAACCGTCTCTGCAGACTGGGCTTCAATGGAAGACTGGAAAAATTGGGCTGATGAACTCAAGGCATTGTGGCTAGAGGCTCTGGGCCTTACCCAGGCAGATCTAACGTTCAATAAAGAAGAAGCTGAAGCTTTGCAAAATTACCTTTACGCTACCGAGCTCTTGCTGAAAGGCAAAGATGCCGCTGTGCGCATCCCCAAACAAGCCTGGGCGGAGCTAGAGGCTCGTCTCCTAACCTATCCCAGCTAGTGCGAGATTATGACTTCGTAGGGCGCTGCTGCCTCAGATGTCATAGGGTCGCCGCAAAACCTGCCCCAACGATAACCCCATTAACCCCTGCGGGCTAGGTATAGAGCCACTTTCCCCTCCTGGGCGGGTTGCCCGGAGGGCGGGGTGGGTCAAAACTATCCCAGAATGCCAGCTGTTCGCGCCGCTTCAGCAGCTCGCCTTTTTCAGAAGCTTCACCTTTGAGCCGGGCGGATACGGCATTGTCTAGAATGCAGACATCGATATCAGCGAGTACGAACCTTGAAAAGGCGGCACAACCTCAGAAAGCGACGCCGACTTCGAACCCATTCGCACCGACGAGCGGTTCCGGGCGCTGGTGGATAGAGAGGGAAGTGGGGCAGGGTGTGAGCGGGGAGACGATCAGTTTAGAATAGCGCTATGGGCAAAGAGTCTTTTGCAATTGCATCTGTTACGGTATCGGCTGACCTGTAGCCAATCATTTCGACTGCCCTAGGGCGATCGCTGCTGTAATATCCCATCATGCGAATAGTGCAATTGAACTATATTTAACCTGATTCCCTACTCGTCTACCACCCCCATGCGCCCTGCACCGCCCGATCGCAAACTCCCCGACCCGCTGCCGCCTCGGTATGTAGACCCTAGACCTACCGATGCGAGAATGCCCGATCAGCCGCAGCCTGTCCCACAGCGAGAGCGGCAGAGAATTGGGCCATTTCGGCTGGTGCGGGGCATGGTTAACGCCTTTATTGGCGGCGCGGTGCTGGTGGGCATTGTTGCCGGGGTGGGGGTTTGGCGAGGGGGCGATCGCTTCCTTGAAGGGGCGCGCATCATGCTCACCCCGGCCCAGCCGGAACCCCAGGTGGACGTGCGTTCTGTCGTGGTGACCCAGCTGCGGGGGGCCAGCGAGCTGACCACGGCGATCTTTGCCATGGAGGCGGTGGTGCCCACTAAGAGCGATCGCACCCTGGCGGGCTACGTGATTGGCTCCACCAACCTGCTCTACATTGCCTACGGCGAAGTGCGGGCGGGGGTAGACCTGTCGCAAATTGCCGCCACTGACGTGCAGGTGAATGGAGAATCTTCTATTCAAGTCACCCTACCGCCCGCGCAAATTCTCGATAGCAAGCTCGATCTGACGAAATCGAACGTCTACGACTACAGCCGGGGCTTTTGGGGCCTGGGGCCAGACGCGGCCCCCGAGCTGCAAGAACTGGCCCAGCGGGAGGCGCTGGTAAAAATTGAAGCCGCCGCCTGTAGCGAAGGATTGCTGAACGAAGCCAACCGTCGCGCTGAGCTTACCGTCAGCCAGCTGCTGGCCACCGCAGGGTTTGCAACCGTCACGGTCACCACCCAGCCGCCGACTAATTCCGCCTGTGCAGCGCCGATGAATAGCGATACAGTGTTACCGGGTTTACCAGTGCCCACGCCCCCCCAATAACCTGGCCAATAAGGATTGTCATGCTAGAGCTGTACCAATTTGAAGCCTCCAGCTTCGCCGAAAAAATTCGCCTGATTCTCGACTATAAGCAGGTGCCCTACCGCAAGGTCGAAGTCACCCCCGGCGTTGGCCAGGTCGAGGTCTTTCAGCTGTCGGGCCAGCGCCAGGTGCCGGTGCTCAAAGACGGTGACCAGGTGATTCCTGACTCCACGGCGATCGCCCTTCACCTCGAGAAAGCCTACCCCACTCGCCCGATTATTC
>JBBSLR010000003.1:0-21627 GCA_038255045.1 Phormidesmidales cyanobacterium | reverse complement strand
CGGCGCAGCTGCATTTCGCCCCAGCGGCCCCGCACCTGGGGGGCACGCAGCGCCTTGACCAGGTTGGCGGTCTCGCCCTGGAGCTGGGTTTGGCTGAGGGCCAGCGATTTGACCTGCTCAGTGAGGCTGGCGTAGGCCGAGACGCGATCGCGCTCCAGCGATTGCAGCTTGCCATCCACCTTATCCAGCGCGTCTTTCAGCGGGCTGACTAGAGAATCTATGGCCTGCTGGCGCAGATTGAGGCTGCCCTCGGCCTGGGTCTGAAAGCTCGACAGGGTGGCCTGGGCCAATTCTAAAAACGACTGGTTGTTGCGTTGCAGGGCATCGGCAGACAGCGCCTGAAAGGTGTGGGCCAGCCGCTGCTGGGCCTGGTCGAGCAGGGCAACTTTTTCTTGGGTAGCAGTGTGGGCGTGGGTGAGCTGGGTTTGCAGTTCCGCCAGCTTGGCCCGCAGCAGGGAGTTTTCCTGCTGGGTCTGGGCTAGGTGGGTGGTGCGATCGCTCAGCATGGTCTCCAGCTCCCCCAGTCGCCCCAGCTGGGCCTCGGCGGTGGCGCGGCGGGCGGCTTCGTCGCGCAGCTCGTGGCGGCTGTAGTCGAGCTGGCCTTGCATATCTCGCTGGGTGATCCGCAGGTCTTCGATCTGCTGGTCTTTGTGGTGCAGGCGCTCGATCAGGCTGGCGCGATCGCCCACCATCTCCGCCTTGGTTCGCTCTCGCACGGTTTGCAGGCGGCTGGCCAACAGCAGAGCAGTTAGCCCCGCCCCGAGCACCAGCCCTAAAATAATGCCGATTGCCGCTGGCATACCCGTTCTCCTCCGCTAGACTCTGCCCTGCAACTCTCGGTCAACGGGAATGCTGGGGTACACGTATACTACACTCAACCTATTCACTCAACATTCCCTAGGCAACATCCGGGCAGACACGTGGGTCTGCCCCTACCCACCCATCTACCCATCCACCCACCTACTCACCCACTCTCCTCACCATGCCCACTCTCAAAATCCACCCCGCCACCCCGGCAGACGTGCCCGCCCTAGTGACGCTGATCAAGGCTCTGGCCGACTACGAAAAGCTGGCCCACGAGGTCACGGGTAAACCAGAGGATTTGGAGCGGGCGCTGTTTGGCGATCGCCCCTACGCCGAGGCGGTGCTGGCCTGGGTCGATGGCACCCCGGTGGGCATGGCCCTGTTTTTCCACAACTTCTCGACCTTTTTGATGAAGCCCGGCATCTATTTAGAAGACATATTTGTGCAGCCCGACTACCGAGGCCAGGGCATCGGCAAGGCCCTGCTGGTGCATGTGGGCAAGCTGGCGTTAGAACGCGGCTGCGGTCGCCTGGAGTGGAGCGTGCTGGATTGGAATACGCCTGCGATCGAGTTTTATCAGCGCATGGGGGCCGAGATTAAGCCCGAGTGGCAGACCTGCCGGGGGACGGGGGCGGCGCTGGCGGCGTTTGGGGAAATGTAGGAGTGATCGGGTGGTCTTCTGGTGCGATCGGGAGATCAACCGGCGTGGGGATAAGACACCCTTTCGCTTACCCTACTCGTAGCCAGCCAAACACTTGTCCCACCGTTAGCGTTAGGGTCTGGGCCAGGCCTGTCATCGTTAACTCATTTTCTGCTGCTTCCAGAGAGGCAGGTAGCCTGTCAGGCAGAAAGACCTGCACCAAATTCTTATTGGGGTCGATTAGCCAGCCCCCCAACCCGCCGTGGTTGAGACAGTGCAAAATGTTGCTCACCACCCGCGTTGACGACTGCTCAGGGCTGAGAATTTCGATTGTCCAGTCAGGCGCAGCGCTAAAGGTGTTGGCAATGGTGCCATCGTCATTCGTGGGCAGCCGCTGCCAGCGGAATACCGATACATCGGGAATGATCGATCGGCCGCCAAAGGTACAGCGCAGTTCGGGCAGGGCCAAAGCGACGCGAGCATCTTCAGTCACTGCATTGACGGGACTAATCAGCTTTTGTTGGATGCGGCTGTGCTGTCCCTGAGGCATTGGTTTTTGAATAATTTGGCCGTCAATGTATTCGCGCGCGGGCTTGGTCTCTGGCTGTTGCAGAAACTCAGCGAGGGGAATGGTTTTGGCAGGGGTTTGCACTATTGGCCTGGGAAGTCATGTTGTGGTTATTGTAGAGGGCACCCTCCACTTACCCCATTCGCCGCTATCATTCTGGCGAGGAATCTACGATAGAGCTGGGTCAGCATGGCACAGATTTTTATTTCGGCGGGCCACGGCGGCTTTGAAGATGGGGTAGTAGACCCTGGCGCTACGCTGCCCGGCACCACCGAGGCGGCGGAGATGATCCAGATTCGCGATCTGGTGGTGGCGGAGCTCAGGTCGCGCAATCTCGCGGTGCTGTCTGTGCCCGACGACCTCAGCGCCGCCCAAACCCTAGCCTGGATCAACGCCCGCTGCCGCCCCGAAGACGTGGCCTTAGAAATTCACGCCGGGGCCTTTAGCGACCCGTCGGTGCGCGGCTCAACGGTGTTTTACATTGCCAAGAACGACGTGCGCCGCACCCACGCTGAGCTGGTGCTGCTGGCGCTGATCCGGCGGGTCACCCAGCTGCCCAGCCGGGGCGTCAAGCCCGACACCGAGTCGCCCACGGGCATGCTGCCCTTTTGCCGCAGTCTGGGCTGCCCCTCGCTGTTCATGGAGGTGGGCTTTTTGAGCAACCCCCAAGATCTGGCGATCATTCAGCGGCAGCGGCGCGATGTGGCCCTGGGCATTGCCGACGGCCTCGCCTCCTGGAGCCGGGCCGTCGGCAGCGGCACGCCCACGGTGCCGGGGGGTACCCTGCCCGAAATTCGCATTAACCTCAACGGCGGCATCTACCCAGAAACCGGCATCGTCGTCAACAACAATGCCTATGTGCCCATCGACATTGCCGATCTGCTGGGGGTCAATGCCGCCACCGCCCCCAACATCACCCGCATTCGCTATGCCAATGTGGTCTACATCAAGGCGGTAGACCTGCAAAACTACAACGTGTCGGTGGGGTGGGATGCGGCCAGTCGCACTCTGCGGCTGCGATCGCGCACGGGCATGCAATTTTGCCCCGGCGCCATGGATCGGATTATGGGCACTGGCAGCACCTCTGAGGTGCAGCTGACCATGTTTCTCAAAAACGTCAACGAAGCGGCGGTGAATACCTACCGCGATCTGCCCAAGCTCTACCGCGAAGAGGCGGCGATCGAAGGGGTCAACCACGACATCGCCTTTTGCCAAATGCTGGTGGAGACCAACTCGCTCAGCTTTGGCGGCAGCCTCAACCCGGCCCAAAACAACTTTGGCGGCATTGGTTCGCCTACGGGCGGTATGGAGGGGGCGTCGTTCCCCAGTGCGCGGGTGGGGGTGCGAGCGCAGATTCAGCACCTCAAGGCCTACGGCAGCCTCGACCCCCTGGTGCAGCGCCAGGTAGACCCCCGGTTTGGCTTTGTGGTGCGCGGCGTGGCCCCCTTAGTCGATCAGCTCAGCGGCCGCTGGAGCGCCGACCCAGAATATGGCCGCAAGATTATGGCCTTTATGCGCCGGCTCTACGAGTCGGCGGGGCTGCTGTAGGGCCACTTTTGCCGCTGGCCCTGCCCCGGCAACTTCGCGGGATTGCAGCAGTCTTAGAGTATTCCATCTAAATAAACGTCCTCTTTGAGGCCGCGAACTCGGCCCGTGGGGCCGGTTGTCGTAAAACGCTGGATAAGTATTTAGCTGAAACAGTCTCAGGTGGATATTGGATCCTGTTGTACCGCGCCGAGCCATCGGTGATACCGTGAAAAGCGCTTGCCCGTTGACCGATTTAATTCTATACGTGTTTTCATGAACTGATGACTCTACTTCGCCAACCCCTTGTCTTTGGGCTGCTACTCAGCCGTGCCCTGGTGCTGTTTAAACACGGTCTGGGCCTGTCGGTAATCTGGTGGCTGGTGGCGGTGCCAGCCCTGGCGGTCGAAATGCGGGTGGCCATTGGCGATCGCCTCAGCCAGGTCACCGTCGGCAGCTCGACCCCAGCGGTGGTCAAGAATATGGCAGGTCAGGGGGTGGGCCAAATTCCCCAGGGGCGATCGGTGGTGGTGGCCCCCGACGGCGGCGGTGTGCGCCTGGCCGACTGGCGCGGCCAGGCCTTTTGGGTGGAGCCGACGGCGGGCGGCTATATTTTTATTAAAGACAGCTGGTATCGGGGTCGGGTGCTGGTGGTGCCCACCGAGGGGGGCGTCACCGCCGTCAACTGGGTAGATCTCGAAGCTTATCTGTACGGTGTAGTAGGGGGCGAAATGCCCGCCAGTTGGCCCCAGGAGGCGCTCAAGGCCCAGGCGGTAGCGGCTAGATCCTACGCGCTGTATCGGCGCGATCGCACCCAAAACCAGCTGTTCGACGTGGGCGGCACCACTAGCCACCAGGTCTACAAGGGGCTAGCCGCCGAAGCGCCCTCGGTGCAGGCCGCCGTCAACGCCACCCAGGGCCAGGTGCTCACCTATGGCGGGCAGGTGATTGAGGCGGTGTTCCATTCCTCCTCCGGCGGCTACACCGAAAATTCTGAAGACATCTGGCAGCGGCCCACCCCCTACCTGCGTGGCGTGGCCGACTACGACCAAGAGGCCCCGGTGTTTCAGTGGTCTGAAACCTTCTCGGCCCAGCAGTTTGGGCAGCGCATTGTCGGCATTGGTCACCTGCAATCGGTGGCCACCGAGCGGGCCACCCCCCGAGGGCGAATTGTGTCGATCCGGCTGCAGGGTACCCAGGGCAGCCGCACCCTCACCGGCACCGAGCTACGCCAGGCCCTGGGGCTACGCAGCACGCTGTGCTCTATCACCGTCATGGGCGACACCATCCGCGTTGACGGGCGCGGCTACGGCCACGGCCTGGGCATGAGCCAGTGGGGCGCGCGCGGGCTGGCGACCCGAGGCCAAAACTACCTGCAAATCTTGACCTACTACTACCAGGGCACGGCGCTTTCTAACCTGCGCCTGGCCGAGGCGCAAAAGCAGGATGCGTCGCCCCTAGTAACGCCGGTCAGGCTTCTGCCCGGCCTGGCGCGGTAGGCTCGGGGAAGGTTGCGATCGCCCTGCCCAATATGCTACTTTCTATGTCTGCCCGGACGTATAGCTCAGTTGGTTAGAGCACCACGTTGACATCGTGGGGGTCACTGGTTCGAGTCCAGTTACGTCCATCCCCTTTTTCTGCACACCCTTTCAGAAGTCCATCAGGAATTAAATCTGGGCTATAGAATTAGATAACTGCGATAATAGAGTTAGTTGAGGAGCAATAAGAGGGCATCCTTAACAAAAGCAGTTTGTATAGACGTCCCTATGAAGTCTTTCGGCAAATGTCTTGAAGAAGAATATCCCTGCGACCTAACCCCTCACCTTCAATCGCAGGCCATCTCAGCCTACCCCCGTCCTCAGCTACAGCGTTCTCAGTGGACTTCCCTAAATGGCACTTGGAAGTTCACCTACGATGATGAAGGGTATTATGCACGACCCAGCGATATTACAACTTGGGAACGGCGTATCGAAGTTCCGTTCGCTCCCGAATCTATCCGCAGTGGGATTCATGACACGGGGTTCCATCCAAATTGCTGGTATGAGCGAGAGTTTGAGGTGTCGGCGGCGGGCGATGGTCAAAGACCGGCCATAGGCCAACGCGTCCTGCTCCACTTTGGCGCCGTTGATTACCGGGCGCGGGTGTGGGTAAACGGCCAGTTCATGCTTGACCATGAGGGCGGGCACACCCCCTTCTCCATGGACATTACCTCCGTATTGCGTCCAGACGGCCAGCAGACGGTGACGGTGTGGGCAGAAGACGACCCCAGTGAGCTGGCAAAACCACGGGGTAAGCAGGACTGGCAGCTAGAACCTCATAGTATCTGGTATCCCCGTACCAGCGGCATCTGGCAGACGGTCTGGTTAGAGAAAGTTCCCGTAACCTATATCGATCGCATCAAATGGACCCCCCATTTTGAGCGTTGGGAAATCGGCTTTGAAGGGTTTGTCTCCGGCGACCTGCAAAAGGAAATGTACCTAAAGGTGCGGCTGACGGTGGGCCATCAGCTTCTGGCCAATGACATGTATGAGGTACTGAATGGCGAAATTCACCGCCGCATTGCCCTGTCCGACCCCGGTATTGATGACTATCGCAACACATTGCTGTGGAGCCCCGAAAAGCCCACGCTGATCGATGCCCAGATTCAGCTCTGGTGCGAAGGGCAGGTGGTGGATGAGGTGAACTCCTACACAGCGATGCGGACGGTGAATATTCAGCGCGATCGCTTCATGCTCAATGGTCAACCCTACTACCTGCGCCTAGTGCTGGATCAGGGCTATTGGGAAGACACGATGATGACAGCTCCTTCCGATGAAGCCCTGCGCCAGGATGTGGAACTGGTCAAGCAAATGGGCTTCAACGGTGTGCGTAAGCACCAAAAAATTGAAGATCCCCGCTTCCTTTACTGGGCCGACGTGCTGGGGCTGATGGTATGGGAAGAAATGCCCAGTGCTTATCGCTTCACACCCAAGGCGGTAGAACGGCTGACGAAAGAGTGGACGGAGGTGATCGAGCGGGATGCCAGTCATCCTTGTGTGGTTGTTTGGGTACCCTTTAACGAGTCGTGGGGAGTCCCTGATCTATCCGCAACTCCGGCCCATCGCCACTATGTTCAGGCGTTGTATCACCTGACCAAAACCCTCGACCCCACCAGACCTGTGATTGGAAACGATGGCTGGGAAAGTACAGCGACGGACATTCTGGCCATTCATGATTACAACACCAACCCCCACAGTTTGGCGAAGCGCTATGGGCCTGAGGTGAAGCTGAGTGACCTGTTTGATCGTCAGCGTCCTGGGGGACGGGTGCTAACGCTGGATGGTTACCCCCACCAGGGTCAACCCATCATGCTGACGGAGTTTGGCGGCATTGCCTGTACCAAACCCGAAGAACAAAGCAACACCTGGGGCTATGCGCGCTCGGATAATGCGCTGGAGTTTCAGCGGCAGTATGCGGCGCTGCTGCAAACGGTGAATCAGGTAGAAATGTTTAGCGGTTTCTGCTATACCCAGTTGACGGATACCTTCCAGGAGGCAAACGGGCTGTTGTATATTGATCGCACACCAAAATTCCCCATTGAGGCGATTGCATCTGCCACTTTGGGTAGGGGGATGGGGGAGGATATCCCGGCTATGCTGCAAGAGTCTACAAAAGTAGCCCAGGCCCCCATAAAACATGCACTCTCAGACGCTCTTGAAGCCAGATGGGCGCAACCTCACTCTCTACAGCCGACTCCCCATTGCGGCGGGAATAATCGCACCTAGTCCGAGTAGTGACCCCGTCAAGGCCAATCCCCACCTCCGCTGGCATCCGCTGCGGGGGGAATGGGTGGCCTATGCCAGCCATCGCCAGGGGCGGACATTTATGCCGCCTGCGGAATATAATCCGCTGGCGCCCACCAAAGACCCGCATTTTCCTACGGAGTTACCCCAGGGAAACTACGACATTGCGGTGTTTGAGAATCGGTTTCCGTCGCTGACTCCTTCGGCGGCGGATGCTCCCGATGAAATTGTGGATACTGTGCCCGCCAACGGAGTCTGCGAGGTGGTGGTGTTTACCCAAAATCCGGAGGCGGCGCTAAGTTCGCTACCGTTGGATCACATTGAGCTGCTGTTTCAGGTGTGGGGCGATCGCACCCAGGCCATCAGCCAGCACTCCCAAATTCAATACGTGCTGCCCTTTGAAAACAAAGGAGTTGAGGTGGGGGTGACGCTACACCATCCCCACGGACAAATTTATGCCTATCCCTTTGTACCGCCGGTCCCGGCTCAAATGGGTGCCTGTCAGCAGGAGTATTATCAGCAGCACCAGCGGGGACTATTGCAAGATTTGATTCAGGCTGAGATTGAGGATAATCAGCGGATTTTGTATCGGGATGACTGGGCGATCGCCTTTGTTCCCGTGTGTGCGCGGTATGCCTATGAGGTGTGGATTGCACCGATTCAACCCGTGGCAACATTTCTGGATCTAACGACCGCTCAGCGGGTGAGCTTAGCCAGAGCGCTAAAGACTGTGACCCTAAAGTATGACGGATTGTGGCAGCGTCCGTTTCCCTATTTGATGGCCTGGTTTCAGGCTCCTGTGAATGGGGAAGCGCATCCAGAATGGCACCTTCACGCCCAGTTTTATCCACCCTATCGCACCTCAGACAAGCTCAAGTATTTAGCAGGAACAGAACTGGCGGCTGGTATGTTTGCCAATGATGCACTGCCGGAAGAAAAAGCCAAGGAATTACAGGCGGTTGCCGTTGAGCTTGAACAAATTGCGCATGTTTAAGTAGCACGTTTAAGTCGGCAATCATCCTTTACTACTGACTAGGTACCACTAAGCAGGGCAATGGTAGGCCATGAATCGGTTAGAAGAAATTTCTAAAAAATTAGCCGTTCTGCGGAACATGCTACAGGAAACAGACGCCGCAGGAATTCGCTTGCGGGGAACCGACTGGTTTGCCTGGGCGACGGCTGGGGGGTCTAATACAGTGCTGCTGGCCGCTGAAACCGGGGTCGCTGAGGTGCTGGTGACCCCCACCGACGCCTGGGTACTGACCGATGAAATCGAGGCCCAGCGGCTGAAGGATGAGGAACTACCGGAGGGTTCTCCCTACACCCTTCACGTTAGTCCGTGGGCACAAAGTTCTGAGCGGCAATCCTTTGTGCAAGAAGCAACCCAGGGCGGCCAGGTGTTAAGTGACAAGCCATCGGGAGGGTCTACTGAAACGGCCCTGCCTTCATCTCTCGTTCAACATCGATGGGTCATGCTGCCCAGCGAACTGGATCGCTATCGCCAGGTGGGACGGCTGGCCAGCGCAGCGATGACCGAGGTTTTGACCCAAGCCCAACCGACCTGGACGGAGCATCGACTGGCTGGAGCCGGGGCAGAAGCCATGTGGGCTAGGGGGCTACATCCGGCGCTGACCTTGGCAGCGGGCGATCGCCGCCTCCCCCTTTACCGCCATCCTTTACCCAGCGGCGAACCCCTGGGCCGACAGGCGATGCTGGTGTTTTGTGCGCGAGGTCATGGGCTGATTATCAGCCTAACCCGCTTTGTTTTCTTTGGCGATGTATCGGAATCGGATCGGCACCGCCATCGCACCATTGCTGAGATTGAAGCCGTTGCCCTGAATCATTCCCAGGTAGATACGCCGCTAAACGGCATTTATCACGCGTTGGCAACAACCTACGAACAACACGGGTACCCCAACGCGATTCGGGAACATCATCAGGGGGGAACCGCTGGCTATGGGGCGCGGGAAGTGGTGGCGACGGCAGAGACGGGCGATCGCCTCGCAGCCCCCATGGCTCTGGCCTGGAACCCTAGCATTCCAGGGGCAAAGATTGAGGACACCTTTGTTTTGCACCCCGATAACGGTTTGGAGAACCTGAGTTTTGACCCTCACTTTCCTCACCAGGACATTGCCGGCCGACTCCGACCAATTCCCCTGGAGCGTTAACCCCCTGGAACGTTAATCATGGACTACAGGCAAATTTTCAACACCCCCCCCGAAGTTGAAGCCCGTGCCCCCGGACGGGTGAATTTGTTGGGTGAACACACCGACTACAACGATGGATTTGTGCTACCCACCGCCATTCCCCAACACACCACCGTTGCTATCGGCTTTAGCCCCGATGATCGCCACCATTTCTACTCCGCCGAATTAGAGGAGCAGGTTGACCTCGACCCCGCGGAGGCCCATCCCGAGGGCTTTGCCCGCTACGTTAACGGCTGCATTCGCGTCCTGGAAACTGCCGGACACAACATTCCAACCTTGAATATCTTCGTTACATCGTCCGTTCCCATCGGTTCCGGGCTGTCCAGCAGTGCAGCGCTGGAGGTGGCCACCTTGCGAGGACTGCGATCGCTCCTCCATCTGCCGTTGGACGATGTGCAAATTGCCCAGCTAGGCCAGCAAGCGGAAACCCAGTATGCCGGGGTCAGTTGCGGCATTCTCGACCAGATGGCCTCCAGCCTGGCCGATACCGATCACATGCTGTTCCTCGATACCCGCACCCTCGATCGCCAAATTCTGCCCTTCCCCCAAGGCGCAGAGATTGTGGTGATCGATAGTGGCGTGGCGCGATCACTTGCCACCAGCGGCTACAACCAGCGCCGAGCCGAATGCGAAGCCGCCGCTCACCAACTGGGCGTCAAAGCTCTGCGCGACATCACCGATCCTCAGCAAGCCGAGCCGTTACCTGACCCGCTTCGCCAGCGTGCCCGTCACGTGATCACCGAAAACAACCGGGTGTTAAAGGCCTTAGAGGGCATCACCCCCGAAACCTTTGGGGAACTAATGAACGCCTCCCATGCCAGCCTGCGAGACGACTACGAAGTCTCCGTCCCCGCCCTCGACATTCTGGTAGACATGCTTCAACACAGTCCCCACGTCTTTGGCGCACGCCTCACCGGAGCCGGATTCGGCGGAGCCTGCGTTGCTCTGGTGGCTGAAGGCAAAGGGGACGTGATCGCCCACTCCACCCTCAAACGATACAACCACACCAGCCACACCGGACGCCTTCTCGTTAGCTAAAAACACGTCATAAACAGTAAACCACCCCAAAACCACCTGGAAACCATGCATCAGTCCCGTGAAGGAGCCCGTGAAGAGGCCATCCAAGAATTGGTATGGCAGGAGAAATTGAGATTCTTGAAGAATCTATAGGATCACCGACATACTGCCTCTGCCAATGGGGAGAATAAAGATATAGCGAGGGTTATATTTTGCTCTGTTTATCGATCTTCAGCAGCAAGAATAATCCCTACTCTCCCTTCAAGCAAATAAAAGATGATTCAGAGCAGTTCTACGACAACGTTTAATTCAACCAATTTAGATCAACTTGCAGAAGACTTAAATCGAGACGGAATTTGCATCATTCGGGGATTATTTGATCGCACCCTGATGGACGAATGGAAAACAGCCTTTGATGCCTTATTTCACCAGCGGCAGCAGCAACCGGGCGGCGTCGCTCCCAGGGGCACCGCTCGCGGCTACGTCACCCTGCCCTGGGTCAGCCCCTTTGCCAACCCTGACATCTTCGCCAACCCAACCATTCTAGGTATCCTCGATCGCGTCTTTTACCAGGAATACAAGCTGGTGCAATTGGCTGCCGATATTCCCATGCAAGGGTCGGAATACCAGGACGTTCACCGCGACTTTCGGCCCCTATTTTCTGACCAGATTGTGACACCGCTGTATGCCGTGGCGGTCAACTTTCCCCTGGTTGAAGTTACAGCCCACAACGGCCCCTTTGAGATGGCGCGGGGCACCCATGTGATTCCCCGTGAAGAGGGGTTGGTCAAAGTTCGAGCAGGCGAAATTCCGATGGAGCAATTTCATATGCAGCCGGGAGATCTGATGATGCGATCGCCCCTGGCTCTCCATCGTGGCACCCCCAACTGTACTCCCGAACCCCGTCCGATGATTGTGATGGGGTACGTCATGCATTGGCTCCACACCCATAAGGTAGATTTAACCCTGGAGCAAGACTATTACAATGGGCTATCACCAGAATTGCAGCAGTTGCTCCGGTGTAACACCGTAGAACGGTTATCCGACAACGCCACGGAAACCTACGTGAAGTTCGAATATTAGGCGCGAGGTTAGCGGCCGTAGGAGGTGGTTGCTGAGCGCTACCTCCTACGATCGCTAACCTTAGACTTGGTCAAGCAATGGTTACGCAAACCTATACCAATCCGGTTTACCCAGAGTATTTTGCCGATCCGTTTGTGTGGCAGCATCAGGGGACGTATTACGCGATCAGTACGGGACCAGCGAAAGCGGCGGTCGAGGTGGATGAGCTTCACCAGCGGCGAGTTTTCCCCCTGCTGCAATCAAAGGACTTGGTGCAGTGGCAGTCTGCCGGAAATGCCCTGCTGCGGCCCAATCCGGCTTTGGGAGATAACTTCTGGGCACCAGAAGTGGCGTACCACGAAGGCACATTCTACCTCTACTATTCCGTCGGCCATGGGGATAAAAACCATCAGTTGCGCGTTGCCACTAGTGCTGAACCCCTCGGCCCCTACGAAGATGTAAAGCAGCCGTTAATCGAGCCAGAGTCCTGTAAATTTGCCATTGATCCCAGTCCTTTCGAGGATGATGACGGGCAGTGGTATCTCTTTTATGCCCAGGATTTTTTGGATACGGAACCGGGGGTGCGGGCGGGAACCGCCCTGGTGGTGGATCGCCTCTTGACCATGACGACCCTCGCCGGAGAACCCAGAGTCGTTTTGCGGGCAAGGCACGACTGGCAACGATTTTTAGCCGATCGCCCCATGTACGGCGGCATTTACGATTGGCATACCTTAGAAGGGCCCTGTGTGCGCAAACATGGCGATCGCTACTACTGTTTTTACAGCGGTGGACGGTGGGAAACGGAGAGCTATGGGGTTGACTATGGCGTTGCCGATCACGTTCTAGGCCCCTATTCAGACAGGGGCAATGAGCAGGGGCCACGGGTGTTGCGATCGCAGTCTGGTTCTGTTTTAGGCCCCGGTCATAACTCGATCGTCGTGCATCCTGACAACTCCAATGAGTACCTGGTTTACCATGCCTGGGATCTAGGGATGTCAGCACGACGGATGTGCATCGATCGGCTGCTTTGGACCCCAAAAGGCCCCCGCTGTGCTGGGCCGACCTGGACATCCCAAGAAATTTAAAAATAAAACCAGGACTACCAGGACGATTAGACAGGGTATTGGGATGCTATCAAACGTCACCACGGGTAACGCCTATAGCGATGGGGAAGAACGACGAGGATGGTTTGTCGGATCGTTTATCACCCCATCTATCAGTCCCCGCTCGAGTTCGGCAGTGGAAGTGAAATGGGGCGTTCATAAGGCGGGCGATCGCCGCTCCCAATGGACAGAACCCGCTGAAACCACGACCCTCTCCGTTCTGATTAGCGGTCGCTTTTGCCTACAGTTTCCCGATGGCGAGATGGTGCTGGCCACACCGGGAGATTATGCCCTCTGGCTTCCCGGTATTGCCCATTGCTGGCGAGCAGAAGCAGACTCTGTGGTGCTGACCGTTCGATGGTAAACCCTCCCAGGTGGAGGCAATTAGGGGCGATCGCTGTAGCGCAGATCGGTCATTAAACTCCCCGCAGATGGCAACTCTCGTCAACCTAATTAAGCAGTTACCTTTAGAACTAACAGGTCAAATAACGTAAATTCATTACTTTTGGTTTCTTAAACTTCTACCAAAAGGGATATTTCTAAAGGAAACAAACCTCTTATTGTAATTGTGTTGGAGCCCACCAGAGATTCTTGGTGATACCCGAATTGGCGGATAAGAGTGAATGTTTTGCTGCGCAAAATTGATTGTTGCATTAATGAATGACTATGGAAGTCATAGAATTTTGCCTATATTAGCTCCAGGAATAAATCACGATTTCGCTTGGAAACATTAGCTTGCTAAAGCTCTAGATTTGGAAGATGAAATGTCAACCCACCATATTTCAGAGAGCTATCTCAATAGAAAATTGCCCGATAAAAAGTCGATAGAAGATCAGCCTCACTTGGGGCAGAGGGCTGTATCCCTTGGTTTACGGTGGCCTGAAGGTACGGAGGTAGAACCCCCAGTACCTGGAGCACCAGATTTGATTTGCTTCTCTCATCTTCGGTGGGATTTTGTCTACCAGCGGCCGCAACATCTGCTCAACCGTTGTGCTCAGGCTCGCCGCGTTTTTATTGTGGAGGAGCCGATTGTCATTCCTGAGAAGACTTCCTGGCTCGACGTTAGCAGGCGTGACTGTGGGGTGTGGATTGTTGTTCCCCATATTTCCGAAAGCCTCAGCGACGAGGAATTTACGCTCTCCTTGCAAGGGTTGTTGAATACTCTGTTCGCAGAGGCTCGCATTCAACAGCCGATCCTCTGGTATTACACGCCAATGGCGGTTCCTTTTACCCATCATCTACCGTCATCCGCTGTAGTGTACGACTGCATGGACGAGCTTTCCGCTTTCAAGGGAGCACATCCCCAACTGCAAGCCTGGGAAGCCCGTTTGTTTGAGCTGGCCGATCTCGTATTTACGGGTGGACACAGCCTCTACGAAGCTAAGCAGCACCAACATTCGAATGTTTATGCATTCCCCAGCAGCATTGAGGCAGCCCACTTTGCTCAGGCTCGACAAACCCTGCCCGAGCCACCCGATCAGGCGGATATCCCCCATCCCCTTTTGGGATTTTATGGGGTGATCGATGAACGGATGGATCTGGAGTTGTTGGATGGGATTGCCCAGGCTCGGCCTGACTGGCAGTTGGTCATGGTTGGACCGATCGTTAAAATTAACTCGGCCTCCCTACCCCAACGTCCCAATATTTATTATCTGGGGAGCAAATCCTATCAAGAATTGCCTCACTATTTAGCAGGTTGGGATGTGGCTCTGCTGCTTTTTGCCCGCAACGCGTCTACTCGTTTCATCAGCCCTACTAAAACGCCGGAGTACTTGGCCGCTGGAAAGCCTGTGGTGTCCACCTCAATTCGGGATGTGGTGCGGCCCTACGGCGATGAGAAACTGGTTCACATTGCCGATACGGTGGCGGAGTTTGTGGCGGCGATCTCCATCGCTCTCACCCAGAGCCAAACCCCTGCCGATTGGCTCGACCGGGTTGATGCGCGGCTGGCTCAAACCTCTTGGGATTTGACCTGGCAGGCTATGAATGACCTGATTGAGGAGGCCATCGCCACCAACGCCCGCAAGCTCACCCCGTTCGAGTCCACCTCATCCAAGACCAAATATCCGACGGCGATCGCAGCCAACATTGACCAGCTAGCGATCTGATTTTCACCACAAGGAGTAGCCCCATGTTTGACTATTTGATTGTTGGTGCTGGATTTGCCGGCAGTGTTTTAGCAGAGCGCTTAGCAAATCAGCAGAATAAAAAAATTCTGATTGTAGATACTCGCAACCACATTGGTGGTAATGCCTACGATCACTACAACGAAGACGGAATTTTGATTCATAAATATGGCCCCCACATCTTCCATACCAACTCCCGTGATGTGTTTGAATATTTGTCTCGCTTTACCCAATGGCGACGCTACGAACACCGAGTGTTGGCCAGTGTGGATGGTCAGTTAGTCCCTATTCCCATTAATTTAAATACCATTAACAAGCTCTACGGCTTAAATTTAACCGCCTTTGAAGTTCAGGAATTTCTGGCCTCTGTGGCAGAACCCAAAGACTACATCCGCACCTCTGAAGATGTGGTGATGAGCAAAGTCGGGCGCGAGCTATACGAAAAATTCTTCCGCAACTACACTCGCAAACAGTGGGGCATTGATCCCTCCGAGCTGGATAAATCTGTTACCGCTCGCGTCCCTACCCGCACCAACCGGGATGATCGCTACTTCACCGATACCTACCAGTCCATGCCGCTCCACGGCTACACTCGCATGTTTGAGCAGATGTTGACGCATCCCAACATCAAAATCATGCTCAACACAGATTACCGGGAAATTCAGAATATCATTCCTTACCAGGAAATGATTTACACTGGCCCGGTGGATGGCTTCTTTGATTACTGCTACGGCAAACTGCCCTATCGCTCCCTCGAATTCAAACATGAAACTCTGAACCAGGACGTGCATCAACCCCAGGCCGTAGTCAACTATCCCAACGAGCACCTCTACACCCGGGTCACCGAGTTCAAATATTTGACCGGGCAGGAACACTCCAAAACCAGTATCGTCTACGAATATCCCCAGGCCGAGGGCGATCCTTACTATCCTGTACCGCGTCCCGAAAACGCCGAACTATACAAGCAATACAAAGCCTTAGCCGATGCCGAACCGGGGGTTCACTTTGTGGGTCGGCTCGCCACCTACAAATACTACAACATGGATCAGGTGGTGGCTCAGGCCTTAGCGCTCCACGCCCAACTGGCTAATCGCTCCAGCTGGCACCCCAGGGAAGAAAGTCTACCGGCGAAGCAATCAGTCGCCCCTACGTCCGTTGCCCCTACGTCCAATGGCGATCGCTCCTTCAAGGCTGCTTCCAGCAATGGCTCCAGCCGTTCGGCTGCTCCCGTCGCGGCAGGCAAATCCGAACAAAATGGTAAATCCCATTGAGCCAAGCGCCCATTGAGGCAAGTGAATGTGTGATGAGTGTAAATCAGCTTTCACCCAAGCTAGAACTGTGGGGGGGCGTTGAATGTACCGTGAACCGGGTGGGTGATCGCTACTTCGATCAGCTCAAACGCAATGGTCATGATACCCGCATAGAAGACCTCGATAGCTTTGCTGCCTTGGGCATCCAGGCCATCCGCTATCCCATCCTCTGGGAAAGCACCGCCCCCAATGGCCCAGAGCAAGCCGATTGGGGCTGGGCCGACCAGCGATTGATGTACTTAGACAATATCGGCATTCGTCCCATTGTTGGCCTGGTGCATCACGGCAGTGGCCCTCCCCACACCAGCTTGCTAGACCCGGAGTTTGCCAACGGTCTGGCTCAGTTTGCCCAGGCCGTTGCCAGCCGCTATCCCTGGCTGGAGTATTACACCCCAGTCAATGAACCCCTTACCACCGCCCGGTTCAGCGGGTTGTATGGGCACTGGTATCCCCATGCCCATGACGATCGCAGCTTTATTCGAGCGTTGCTGAATCAGTGCCGTGGGGTTGCCCTGTCCATGCAGGCCATTCGCCGTATTAATCCGGCGGCGAAACTGGTGCAGACTGAAGATCTGGGCAAGGTTTTTGGTACACCGCTGTTAAACTACCAAGTTGCCTTTGAAAATGCGCGGCGATGGCTATCCTTTGATCTGCTCTGTGGCCGGTTAGATCGGAACCATGAGCTATGGGACTATTTGCGTCAGAACGGAGTTGATGAATCAGACCTATCCTGGTTTCTCGATCATCCCTGCCCGCCCGATGTTTTTGGTATTAACCGCTATTTGACCAGCGATCGCTTTCTAGATGAACGGCTTGATCGCTACCCGCCCCACACCCACGGCGGCAACGGTCAGCATCAATACGCCGATGTGGAGGCGGTGCGCGTTTGCACAGATGGTATTTGTCCCCCCGATACCTTGCTGAAGGAAGTCTGGGAGCGCTACCACCGCCCGATCGCCGTAACCGAAGTCCATCTGGGCTGCACCCGGGAGGAGCAACTGCGCTGGTTCAAGGAAATTTGGGATGCTGCCCAACAGCTACGTCAGGATGGGGTAGAGCTGCGGGCCGTCACCGCCTGGTCACTCCTCGGAGCCTACGACTGGAACAGCCTCGTCACCCGCAACGAGTGCTTTTACGAACCGGGCGTTTTTGACATGCGCCCGCCATACAGCAGTATGCTGCCATCGCCCCCACCCCGCTCTACGGCGATCGCCACTATGCTTCATCACCTCTCCAGAGGCGAACCCTATAACCATCCTCTGCTGGAAGTTCCCGGCTGGTGGAAACGGAGCGATCGCCTGCTTTATCCTCCCGTTTCTTGCGGCCACACTTTAGCAGAGGCTACAACCTCAGTGACTGACTTAAGGCAGCAGGCCGAGAGCAGTGGACAGACGGCAACCTATCCCCTCGCTCACCCCGCCACCGTTCTCATCGCCGGAGCTACCGGAACCCTCGGTCAAGCGTTTGCCCGTATTTGTGAGCGGCGGGGCATTCCCTACCGCCTCCTGAGCCGCCAGGAGATGGACATTACCAGTCCCACCATGGTTGAGCAGGTGTTAGATGAAATGCGGCCCTGGGCGGTGATTAACGCAGCCGGATATGTACGCGTCGATGATGCGGAGCGGGAGTCTGACCTGTGCCGTCGCATTAATGCGGATGGGGCCGCGATTCTGGCGGAGAATTGTGCGCAGCGCAATATTGGGCTAATTACCTTTTCCTCGGATCTGGTGTTTGATGGCGATCGCCAACAGCCCTATCTGGAAAGCGATCCTGTCGCTCCGCTGAATGTCTACGGCCATAGCAAAGCCCAGGCAGAACGGTGGGTGTTACATCACCATCCCAGTTCCTTAGTCATTCGCACCAGTGCTTTCTTTGGCCCCTGGGATGATTACAACTTCCTGACTATTGCCCTCCGCACCCTGCAGGCAGGACAGCCCTTTTTAGCGGCGGAAGATGCGATCGTGTCCCCCACCTATGTTCCCGATCTGGTTCATGCCAGCCTCGACTTGCTGATCGATGGAGAGTGCGGTCTCTGGCACCTGGCAAATCCAGGGGCGATCGCCTGGGTTGACCTCGCTCGCCAGACGGCGCAGCTGGCAGGACTGGATGCATCCTTCATTCAATCCTGCTCGATCAAAAGTTTTGGTTATGCGGCACCCCGCCCCGCCTATAGCGTGCTCAGCAGCGAACGTGGGGTTTTGCTGCCGGATCTGGATCGGGCGATCGCTCAGTATTTGCATGAGTGCGATCGGGTTCACGGTTAGGGCCCCCCGGCTTAGGACTTATAGGCTGGGCTGTAAAGAAGCTTAATCATGGCAGCACAGCTAAGTGATTATATGGAGCAGGTTGTGGTGCACCAGAATCGTGACTTTCAAGACGGGCGGCAACTGTTGCAGAGAGAGCTAGAACATGAAGCGCAGCGTAGGCAGGGAAAAGCGTTTAGCTTTGTGTAGGGATTTAAAAAATGGAGTGCAGACCCATCAGAGTGGGTTTTAAATGTACTGACCCCAGGTTAACGTCGTGGGGGTCACTGGTTCGAGTCCAGTTACGTCCGTTTCATCCATGCTGCAAATTACCAAACGTACCGCCATCCCCCTCAGCGAAATTGAGCTGAGCGCCGTTCGCTCCCAGGGGGCGGGGGGCCAAAACGTGAACAAAGTGGCCACCGCCATTCACCTGCGCTTTGATATCCCCGCTTCATCGCTGTCGCCCCTCTACAAAGAGCGTCTGCTGAACCTGGGCGACAGCCGCATTACCAAAGACGGCATTGTCATTATCAAAGCCCAGCAGCACCGCACCCAAGAGCAAAATAAAGCCGACGCCCTCGATCGCCTTAAGGCCCTGATCAAAAGCGTCACCATCACCCCCAAAAAACGCAAACCCACCAAACCCTCAAAAAGCGCCAAGAAGAAACGCCTTGACAGCAAAGCCAAGCGATCGCAGCTCAAGTCCCAGCGCGGCAACCTGCGCGATTGACATTTTCTCAAAGGGGCAGAAATTTTGCTTTGAACCCGTGCCCAGGCTGGCAAACCCTGCTACTGTGAATGTCTAAATTCTCCTCTGCCGTCAACGGGTGAAGACATCCTCGGTGCTAGCACCATTCGAACTACTGTGGGCCTTAATCGGGCTGGTGCTCACCATTGTGGCCACCTGGATGGAGGCGTTTACCCTCAGCGCCCCCTGGAGCTGGGGTCAGTCGGGTATGGCTATATTTTCCCTGGGGGTGAGCTTTCAGGTGGGGGCGGTGTTGCTGACCGGCTGCGTAGGGGGCAAAAATGCGGCGGCGCTGTCGCAGATTGCCTACCTGGTGCTGGGGCTGGCGCTGTTTCAGGTGTTTGAGCTGCCGGTGTTTACCCAGGGGGGCGGGCTGAGCTACGTGCGCGAACCGGGCTTTGGCTACCTAATCGGGTTTGTGCCCGCCGGGTGGGTGTGCGGCTATCTGGCCTTTCGCCACCCGCCTAAGCTAGAGGTGCTGGCTCTTAGCAGTCTCAGCGGCCTGGGTATCATCCACGGGCTAGGGATTCTTTACCTGACTCTGGCCTCTTTGCTAGGCTGGTTGCAGACCGTATCGGCCTCCTACTGGGAGCTGCTGCTGGGATACTCGATCTTGCCGCTGCCCGGTCATCTGGTGGTAGTCTGTGCGGTGGCGGTGCTGTCGCTGGTGCTGCGGCAGCTGTTGTTTTACTAAGCCCATGAGATTGCGCAACCGTTGGTTTTGGATTGCTGCTGGGGTGGGGCTGGCGCTCGATCAGCTGACTAAATTCTGGGTGGCCCAGACCTTTGAGCTCACCACCCCGCCCGACTCGCTGGCCCTCTGGCCAGGGGTGTTTTACTTTACCTACGTGACCAACAGCGGCGCGGCCTTTAGCCTATTTAGCAACAACGGCGAGTGGCTCAAGTGGCTATCGATGGCGGTGAGTCTAGGGCTAATTTTTCTAGGCCTCAAAACCCGATTGCCCAACCGCTGGGAGCAGGTGGGCTATGGGCTGATTCTCAGCGGAGCACTGGGCAACGGCATCGATCGCCTGCTGTTTGGCGAAGTGATTGATTTTCTCGACTTTCGCCTGATTCGCTTCCCGATTTTTAACGTGGCCGACGTGTGCATCAACATTGGCATTGTCTGCCTGCTGGTGGCGGCGCTGAGGGAACCGCCGCCGCCTAAGCGAGGCGAGGCGTAGGGAGCGGGTGATGTGGGTGAGTAGAGAGCATCCTACCCATTCACTCACCCACCTACCCCCTCACCCCCCTACTCCCCAACGGGAACTGCTTTCACCTTCCAAATATCGCGGGCATAGTCGGCGATCGTGCGATCGGCCGAGAACTTGCCGATGCGGGCGGTGTTGAGAATGGCCATGCGCACCCAGCGATCGCGGTCTTCGTAGGTGCGGCTGACATGCCCTTGGCACTGCACGTAGGCGGCGTAGTCGGCCATCACCATGTAGGGGTCATCCACCAGCAGCGAGTCGAGAATCGGCAAGAACATATCGGGGTTCTCGGGGGAGAACAGCCCCGAGGCGATTACATCTAGCACCCGCTTGAGTTCGGGGTTGGTGTCGTAGTAGTACCAGGGGTTGTGGCCCACGGCCTTGCAGGCGGCTACCTGCTCGGTGGTGAGGCCAAACAGGAAGAAGTTGTCGGCCCCCACCTCTTCGCGGATCTCGACGTTGGCACCGTCGAGGGTGCCGATGGTGAGCGCGCCGTTGAGGGCAAACTTCATGTTGCCGGTGCCCGAGGCCTCCATGCCAGCGGTCGAGATCTGCTCTGAGAGGTCAGAGGCGGGGAAGAGACGCTGGGCCTGGGAAACGTTGTAGTTGGGCAAAAACACCACTTTCAGCCGCCCGGCCACAATCGGGTCGTGGTTGACCACATCGGCTACGGCGTTGATCAGCTTAATCACCAGCTTGGCCATGGCGTAGCCGGGGGCCGCCTTGCCGCCAAAGATCACCGTGCGGGGCACCACATGATCGCCAGGGTTTTGCACCATGCGGTTGTAGAGGGTGACCACGTGCAGCACGTTCATCAGCTGCCGCTTGTACTCGTGGATGCGCTTGATCTGCACATCAAACATCGAGTCAGGGTTGACTTCTATGCCGACGGTATCGTGGATATAGCGGGATAGAGCCCACTTGTTTTCTTGCTTAATGGCCTGCCAGGCGTGGCGAAAGGCTTCGTTGTCGACGTGGCCTTCTAGGGCCTTGAGATCGTCGAGGTTGGTAATCCAGCGATCGCCGATGGTCTCAGAGATCAGCTGGGCCAGCCGGGGGTTGCACTGCAACAGCCAGCGGCGGGGGGTAATGCCGTTGGTCTTGTTGCTAAACTTGTCGGGCCACAGGGCGTAGAAATCTTGCAGCACCTCCTGCTTGAGCAGCTCGGTGTGCAGGGCGGCGACGCCGTTGATGGCGTGGCTGCCGACGCAGGCCAGGTTGGCCATGCGCACCCGGCGCTCGGGGCCTTCTTCGATCAGCGACAGGCGTTCGAGGCGAT
>JBBSLR010000002.1:0-23069 GCA_038255045.1 Phormidesmidales cyanobacterium | reverse complement strand
TGCCAGTCACCCCCACTTGCCGGTGACCAATAATGAGGCGGAGCGCGCCCTCCGTCATGCCGTCATCGCTCGATATATCCCCCACGGCACGCGCTCCGCAGAGGGCAGCGAGGCCTATGCGGCTCTGCTCAGCGTGATTGAAACCGGTCGCCGCCGGAACCTATCCCCCTGGCCTTACTTAGCCGAGGTCATTGCGCTCAGACGCAAAGGTCTACCGGCTCCTCCGGTTCCTACGCCCCTAACTCAGGCCGCTTAAGCAAGGTTGTCTGCCCGGGGGGAGTGAACCTTTACGGTAGAGTGCTATCTAATCTCGTTCGCCAAGCCCTCACCCAGCGCCAGATCCTCGCTACCCGCAACGGAATTCCCCTGTTTCCGGTTCAGCCTGGCGCAGGGGTCGCGACCTTGGAGGTTGTAACCCAGCTACGCGACGAAACTCCATGATGGTTTACCTTTTAGATGTCAACGTCTTGCTGGCATTAAGTGATCCTATGCATCTTCACCACGAGGAAAAGCAATAGGTGTGCTGTATGAGCGCATAAAATATACCTAGAGCACTAGCCAGGTCACCCTATGGCAGCACCCTCCAACCCATATGATTTTTCTGCGGCATTAGCCGCGCTGCTGGTGCAGTTGGTTCAAGAGATTGAGCAAACCCCTTTTCTTCAGTGGTTTACATTAATCAACAATGACTGAAATCATTTTTCTAGTAGAAGAAGATCCTGAAGGTGGCTATAGTGCTCATGCCCTAGGTGAATCTATCTTTACCCAGGCTAATGACTTAATCGAGCTGCGGGCAATGGTTCGCGATGCTGTGCAGTGCCACTTTGACGAAGACGTGCGACCCAAGCTAATCCGTCTGCACATCGTCAAAGAAGAAGTGATCGCCTCATGAGACTGCCCAGAGATTTAACTGGGCAACAACTGGCTAAAGCTCTAGCCAAGTTGGGTTATGTAGTTGACCGTCAAGCCGGTAGTCATCTGCGTCTG
The DNA here is from genome assembly GCA_038255045.1 of Phormidesmidales cyanobacterium. Taxonomy (GTDB): domain Bacteria; phylum Cyanobacteriota; class Cyanobacteriia; order Phormidesmidales; family Phormidesmidaceae; genus Nodosilinea. The sequence continues at coordinate 22,082 of JBBSLR010000002.1, read as the reverse complement.
ACCACCCATGAAAGTGGAGTGCATCACGTCACAGTGCCTAACCATAGCCCCATAAAAATTGGTACGCTCAACGCTATTTTGAGAGACATCGCAGAGCACTTCGGCATCAGCCGTGACGATTTAATCGCCCAGCTTTTTGCAAAATGAACCGACAGAATTAGCATGCACCAAAAAGATCCCTGGGTTCTTGAAGAACCCAGGGATCTGGCTACAGAAGGAGTTGTCTACCGCTCTGTAAGCTTGGTCAGCAGCATATTTGATCGATCCACAAAGGTCTTCATGCCGTCGGCATCGAAGCCCTTTTGGGCCATCAGCGCCGTGTCGTAGACCTGATTGCAGATCAGCTTCGCCAGATCCCCCGCTGGCGAGCTGCCACCGTCGGCTCCAATAATCGTGCTCTGGCTCAGACCCAGCAGGTTTTGAACCAGCGGGTGGGCCGTGTTCACCATCAGCACGTGGTCGTCGGGGAACTGCATCTCCTGCTGCTGAATCATCGCCATGGTTTCCTGCATGCGGCGGGCTTCTTCGGGCACTAGCACCATGGCCGGGGGGGCGCCTTCGCCCTTGAGCGCCTGGGGTTTGACGTTGACGCGGGGCCGGTTGATCGCCTGCTCAAACATCTCTTTGACTTCGTCGTCGCGGGTTTTGTTGGTGGCCGGGTCAACGATTTCGCTCTGCTGCTCTTTGTCGAGCAGGGTGTCGTCGAGGTCAGAATCTACCCGGACAAACTTAACGTCGGAGTATTCCCGCTCCAGGGTGGGAATAAAGTGGGTGTCGATGAACGAATCCATGGACAACACTTCGAGGCCCTGGCTCTTGAACAGCTCGATGTAGGTGGCCTGGGAGACTGCGTCGGTGGCGTAGAAGACGCGGTTTTCGTGCTTGTCTTTATTGCGCTCTAGGTACTCGCTCAGGGTGGTGTAGGAGTTGCCCTTGGCGTCGGTGGCGGGCTTGGCGGCGTCGGAGACCTCTGACCAGGCGTCGCCCTCGTCGGTTTGCACTTCGACTTTAGGTGCTTCCTCAGCTTCGCCTAGCTTGGCGGTGGTGCGAAAGATCAGGATGTCTTTGACCTGCTCTTTGAACTTGTCGTCGTTGAGGGAGCCAAACTTGACGAAGTTGCCCAGGTCTTGCCAACTGGCGATGTACTTGGCGGGGTCGTCGCGGTAGAGGGCTTTGAGGCTATCGCCGACTTTCTTGGCGATGTAGTCGGCAATGCGGCGCACGGTGCGATCGCCCTGCAAGAAGCTCCTACTCACATTCAGCGGTATATCGGTGCTGTCGATCACTCCACGCAGGGGCAGCAGAAACCGGGGCACCACCTCTTCGCAGTTGTCGGTGACGAAGACCTGGTTGCAGTAGAGCTTAATGCTGCTCTTGGTGATGTCGATATCGGGCTTGAGCTTGGGAAAGTAGAGAATGCCGTTGACCACAAAGGGGTAGTCGGTGTTGAGGTGAATCCACAGCAGCGGGTCTTCCTGGAAGGGGTAGAGGTAGCGGTAGAACTCTAGATAGTCTTCGTCGGTGAGGCTGCTGGGCGACTGTTTCCAGGGGGCTTCGTGCTTGTTGACCACCTCGCCGTCGATCTTGATCGGCACCGGCATGAAGTCGCAGTAGGTCTTGATCAGCTGCCGAATGCGGGCGGGTTCCAGATATTCTTCTTCGCCCTCCATCAGAGTGAGGGTGATGGTGGTGCCCACGGTGGTGCGCTCTGAGGCGCTGAGCTCAAACTGGGTGGTGCCGTCGCAAGACCAGTGGACGGCTTCGGCCCCTGCTTGGTAGGAGAGGGTGTCGATCTCTACGGTGGAAGCCACCATAAAGGCCGAGTAGAAGCCCAGGCCAAAGTGGCCGATGATCGGGTCGGCGGCGGCGCTGTCTTTGTATTTGGTGATAAATTCTTCGGCGCTGGAGAAGGCCACCTGGTTGATGTACTTTTTGATCTCCTCGGCGGTCATGCCGATGCCGGTGTCGGTGAAGCTGAGGGTTTTTTGGTCTTTGTCGAAGGCGATCGCAATCTCAGGCGTGCTGACATCGCCGGAGTATTCGCCCGATCGCGCCACCATGGAGAGCTTTTTGATCGCGTCCACGGCGTTGGAGACCAGCTCGCGCAGAAAGATCTCGTGCTCGGAGTAGAGCGCTTTTTTGATAATCGGAAAAATATTCTCGGTGTGGATCGAGATATTGCCCTGTTCCAAAATCGTCGTCATGGCAGTTAGCTGGTGGTTCAGATAGTGGTTACTTAAGGGCAATTTTTGCCCTAGACGGCGAAATCCACAAGCGGCGATTTCTCCCAAGGGAGGTTCGGTTGACCCTACCGCTTGGCCAGCAGAGGGCTGGCACCCCAGATCTCTACCGCAAAAAGTCAATGAGTTACCTAGACAGTGCGAAGTTCTCTGACCGGAGTATTGACAACTGCGAATCTCGCTGGCTTAGACCGGTTCTGACATGGTTTACCTCAGCCCGTGTCAGCCACCCGGTTTCTGTCTCAGGGTGGCTGTTCAAACCAGGGTAGCTCTGGGAGAGTAATTTAGACGCAACGCTAAATTTACCTATGGCTACTTACCTGATCACAGGCGCAAATCGCGGCATTGGCTACGAGTATTGTCGGCAGCTTCAGCAGCGGGGCGATCGCGTCATTGCCCTGTGCCGCCAGCCCTCAAACGAGCTGAAGGATTTGGGGGTTCAGGTCGAAACAGGCATTGACATTACCCAAGACGACTCCGTAGCTGAGCTGGCTCAGCGGCTTGAGGGCACCAAGCTGGATGTGCTGATCAACAATGCTGGCATTCTAGAGCGCGTCACCCTCGATGAGCTTGATTTTGACAGCCTTCGGCGGCAGTTTGAGGTAAACGCGATCGGCCCCCTGCGGCTAACGGCGGCGCTGCGGCCCCACCTGAGCGACGGCTCAAAGGTGGCGATTATGACCAGCCGCATGGGGTCAATTGCCGACAATACCTCCGGCGGCTCCTACGGCTACCGCATGTCAAAGGTGGCGCTGTCGATGGCGGGCAAGTCGCTGGCGCACGACCTCAAGCCCCAGGGCATTGCCGTGGCAATTTTGCATCCCGGCCTGGTGCAAACCCGCATGACCGGGTTTAGCAGCAGCGGCATTACCCCCACCGAGGCGGTCAAGGGGCTATTAGCCCGCATTGACGAGCTGACCCTAGAGAATTCTGGAACATTTTGGCATTCAAATGGAGAAGTATTGCCTTGGTAAGTAGGAGGACGCAATGATTTGCAACCCCCTTAGCCGCTTCACAAAGCTCAAAACCATTAGCCAGCATGGGTTACGCTGCGCTAACCCATCCTACGTTTAATCCAGCCTACCTACTTAGCAGGACATCAGGAAACGCTTAAAACCTTCAAACGTTAGAGCGTTAGGAGGTCTCCAGGAAAGAAAATACCACCAGGTAGGGGCGCAGAGCCTGCGTCCTGAGGAGACAGCAAAAACCTGGGGTATTTTCGTTGCCAGAATTGTCCTTAGATGGGGGCAATGTCCTCACCAAGTTGGCCCCAGCGATCGTGAATTCCCACGATTACTTACCCCTCACTCCTTAATCCAAGGTTCATGCCAAGGGCCGCCGCCGATTTCTAGCCCGGCTTGGGTACTGGTGGCGGCGAGAATCAAATCGCGATCGCCGCCCCGCCGCTGCCAAAGCTTGAGGGTGAGATCGCCCAGGGCGGTGTCGCGACAGCAGTGGGCCATGCCCTCGTGGGTTGGCGCTCGCAGTGAAATGCCGGGGAGATCGGTGGTGCCGGTGACTTCCACCCCGTAGTCGAGACTTTCACAGCACATCTGCCAGTAGCCCCAGGGGGCCATGTGCCAGGTGACGCGGGCATTCCAGGGCACAAACTCGTAGAACTTGCCGCCGTGGTGAATGCCGACCATTGCCACCGACTCCATCCAGCCCAGCACCTGGCGGCGACCACCTCCGGCGGTGAGGGCCAGGTCGGGCAAGCCCTCAAAGGCGTTGCAGTTGAGCCAAAACCACTTCTGCGGGAATGATCGCCCCCAGTTTTTCTCGCTGTAGGCGGGGGCGTTGACAAACTCATGCCGCTGGCCCTGCCACTCCAGCCACCCCGTAGACAGGCCGTGGGCCATGAGAATTTGCCAGCCCGGCTCAAAGATTTGCAGGCTGGAGAGCAGCCCGGCGGTAGATTGCTGAGGTTGACCGCTGCTGCCCCAGCCGTAGACCGGGTCGGTGTGGTATTCCCAGGCCACGGTACCGAAGACAGGATCGTTTAAGTAGCCCTGGTGCCAGGTGGCGGTGACCTGGTAGCCCTCGGCGACCTGCTGTTTGAATTCTGTAGCAGATAGCAGGCGCGGCTGGCTGGGCGAATCTCCCCGCCAGTGGCCTAGCCCCAGACCCTCGGGCCAGGCCCAAAATTTTTGCGGGTCGGGGAAGGTGCGGCAGAAGTAACCATCCTCTGGCCCGAGGATCTGCGCGGTGCCGCCGCTGTGGGGCTGCCCCCCGACCGGGTCTTCGATGGAGTACATAAAGGCGAAGGTCTGGTGGGTTTCGGGCAGGGTGAGGCGAAAGTACCAGCCTTCGAAGAAGCGGCTGGCCTGGCCATCCCAGTGGTAGCCGCTGTGGGGAGTTTGGCGGGGGTGGAGCATGGTTATTCTTCTACCCAGCGGGGAACATGTTGCCAGCCGTCGCGGATTTCATCTCGATAGCGCTGGTGGCCGGGCTGCTTCTCCTCCACTAGCTGCCAAAAGGCTTTGGAGTGGTTCATGTGGACGGTGTGACACAGCTCGTGGACGAAGACGTAGTGAACCAGCTCGGGGGGCAGGAACAGCAGTTTGTAGTTGAGGCTGATGTTTTTGTGGCTAGAGCAGCTGGCCCAGCGGGTCTTTTGGCCGCGAATGGAGATCCGGCTGAAGGGCAGGTTGACCACAAAGCTCAGCTCGCGCAGCCAGGGGGCAAACTCGGCACGGGCCTTGCGGCTGAGCCACTGGCGCAGCCGGTCAGCGCAGGCGGCGCTGTTGTCGACGGGGCCGCGCAGCAGCAGGGCTTGGGGGCCGCTCTGGGTCATGGCCAGGGTTCGGGTGGGGGCGTTCTGGTAGTAAATTTCCCAGGTTTGGCGGCGCGATCGCACCTCGATCTGCCCCGGTTTTTCGTCAAAGTGGTCGTCGGTGAGGCCAGCGGTTTGGTGGGCCAGGCGCTGGCGCGATCGCCACAGCCAGTCGCGCCGCCGCAACAGCAGGTCGGGCACCTGAGCCTGGTCAAAGCCAACGGGTACAACCACTTCCACCTGGCCGTTGAGGTGTACCTTGAGCGACACGTGGCGGGCGCGGGCGCTTTCCCGAATGCGGTATTCGGGCAGCTCCGCCGGGTCGGCGGTAAAAAGCTGGAGCTGTTCAGACGAGTCGGCCATGGGCGGCAAGAACAGGGCAGTAGAAGGCTTTAGCCCAGACCAGAAGGATAGCTCACTGGAGAACTATAGATCCGGGACTGGGGCAGCCTGTTCTATCCTACGGTGCTCTAGAAAAGACAGCAAAATTTGCTGGTGGGGCGCTCCGATGGGGCGATCTTCGCTGGCGCGGGCCGAGTAGCGCTGGCCCCGGTGAATGTCGGCCACGCTCCACAGGCCCAGGTCTAGCCCTTCGCTCAGCACCAGGCCGTCTACGGGCACCACCAGGGGGCCGTGGTAGACGTGGCGCACGACGGTGGCATCTTCCACCCGCTCAAACAGTTCTAGCTGGGGCGCATCGTAGCCGATTTCTTCGCGCAGCTCGCGGTACACCGCGTCGTCGGGCGATTCGCCGGGGTCGAGGTGGCCCCCAAAAAAGGCCCAGTGGCCGGGCCAGGCAATGGTGGGAATGTCATCGCGCAGCTGGAGCAAAAACTGGTCGCCCTGGTAGAGAATGGCGATCGCCACCTCAGGCTTAGGGGGCTGGTCGCTCATAGCTTCTCAGCCTTGAGGGCAGCCCCGATCAGCCCCACCTGGGGGTTGAGCACGATATGTACCGGCACCCGATCTAGCAGGGGGCTAACCCGGCCCTTGTGGACAAAGGCGTTGATGAATTCTCCGGCGGTGATCAGGGCCAGGTTTTTGGCGGCAATGCCCCCGGCCACGTAGAGGCCGCCGTAGGGCAGCAGCTTGAGGGCCAGATTGCCCGCCTCGGCCCCGTAGGCCGAGACAAAAACTTCCATCGCCTTGTGACAGAGGCGATCGCGGCAGTCCACAGCGGCCATGGCGATCACGGCGGCGGGGTCAACGGTTTTAGTCGACAGGCCAGTCTGGCGCTCCCAGGTGGTAATGGCCTCAGCGATCTCGGGGGTTTCGTGGGCAAACTCGCGATCGCGCAAAAACTGGTAGATCGCCACAATGCCCTGGCCCGACACCACCCGCTCCACCGACACCCGCGAGATCTGGTGCTTGTCGAGCAGGTAGCGCATCAGCTGAAACTCTAGCTCTGAGCGCGGCGCAAAGTCGGCGTGGCCCCCCTCTGAGGGGAACACCAGCGTTCGCCCCCCTTGCCCCAGGGCAAACCCCTGGCCCAGCCCGGTACCGGCACCCAGAATCGCCACCGGGGCGTTGCCGTCAGGCTCCCCCGCTTGCAGGGTGTGAATATCGTCGGGGGCGAGGCCAAACACGCCGTGGCCCACCGCCTCAAAGTCGTTGATTAGCTCCACGCGGTTGAGGTCGAGTTCTGCTTGCAGGCGATCGCCCTCCAGTGACCAGGCCAGGTTGGTCAGGCTAGAGGTATTCTCGACCACCGGCCCGGCGATGGCAAAGCAGGCCCGCTGGGGCGGGTGCGCCTTGCCCGCATCGTCAGTGGCCTGGTGCAGAAACTCTTTGACCATGGGCACCAGGTCGGGGTAGGCCTGGCTGGAGTAGGTGTGCTCAAAGGCGGTCTTGAGAATAACCTGGTCTGAGGATTGGAGCTTGCTGGCCTCAACCAGGCGCAGAATAGTTTTGGTGCCGCCGATGTCACCGGCAAGGAGATAGGTCATGGCTGGGGCGTTCTAGGGGGCGTTCTAGGGGGCGTTCTAGGGGGCTAACGACAGTAGCGGGCAACTCCTGGTTTAGCTTACCGCTGCGAAAGCCCTCTAGATCAAGGGTGACGTAGGTAAAGCCGTAGTCTTGCAGCGCCTTTACCAGAGTTTCAAGATCGGTGGTCGCTACGAATTCCTTAATATTTGCGGCGGGTATTTCGATCCGGGCGGTGTCGGCCTGCGATCGCACCCGCAACTGCCGCAGCCCCAAATGCCGCAGATATAGCTCGGCCTGGCCCACCCGCCGCAGTTTCTCTAGGGTAATCGCTTCACCGTAGGGAAAGCGAGAGCTGAGGCAGGGCTGGGCCGGTTTATCCCACCAGGGCAGCCCCAGCAACCGCGAGATCTCGCGCACCTCAAACTTGGTGATGCCCACCTCCGCCAGGGGTGACCTGGCTCCCCGCTCCTGGGCCGCCCGAATGCCGGGGCGATAGTCGCCTAGGTCGTCGGCGTTGACGCCATCGACCACGTAGGGGTAGCCCCGCCCCATGGCCAGGGGCTTGAGGGTGTCGTGCAGCTCGCTCTTGCAGAAATAGCAGCGGTTGACCGGGTTGGCGGCGTAGTTGGGGTTGTCTAGCTCGTGGGTGGCGACAATTTCGTGGGCAATGCCCATGGCCGCCGCCTGCACCTGGGCCTCTTCAAGGTCGGCGGGCATGAGCGAGGGGGAGTTGGCGGTGACGGCGAGGGCGCGATCGCCCAGCACGTCGTGGGCAACCTTGGCCACCAGGGTGCTGTCAATGCCGCCCGAGTAGGCAATCAGCGCCCGATCCATCGCCGCGAAGAGGGCTTTGAGCTGGTCTAGTTTTTGCGACACCATGGTTGATCTACAGCAGTTGAAAGAATGGGGAAATCGGTAATGAGTGGGGCCAACGCCGCCCATCACCATCCTACCGATAGCGCTCTCCCATGGCCTGTTTTCTGTGAATGCCCTAGCTTGGCTAGCAATCTTTTAGCTGAGTTCAAAGAGCTTCAATTCTCACAATGCCGCCCTCAATGGCGTCAATTTGCAAGCGATACCCATAGAGGAGTGCCATGCCAATGAGCGGTTCAGTCTCCGATTCAGCGATATCAATGTCTTGATATCGCCCATCCCAGATGACGGTTGCAGCGTACAGGTCAAACACCGTCTCGCTACCATCGCCCAAAGTAACGATATCGGAGGCATTCCACGGCAGGCTTAAGGCGGTCACAAGCGCAGCAGGCAACGTGAGAAAACTATTGAACCCGGTGTCGATAACCGCATCAATGACTTGCCTTTGCCCACTGGCATTGCCCACCACCAGGGGAATGGTTGCTTCTCGGCGCAGGTTTACAACCCCTTGCATCATTGAGGTTTCGCCAAACTCCGCGCCCCAAAGTGATAAACAGCTCGGTGCCCAATGCGAATGACCCAGGGCTGAGCGTCTGGGTATCGTTCAAACAATCGCTGAGTGGCAGGTAAAACGCGGTCGTCTACTTCAAAGGCTCCGGTCTCAATATCAATCGCAACAATTTTGCCGTCATTGCCCGCCTCGACCTGCTGCCGAATGCCAGATTCGTAGAGCGCTTGCCCCCGCCGAGCTAGCTCTTCTTTACTGTAGCGTCGCTGTCGGACTGCCATAGGATGGCCTCTCATGTCGTACTTCTAATCATTCCACCTTAGCTAAGAATTCAGAAATTCAGCACTGCTTCGTAGGCTTGTCCAGCCCGTTCCCAGGTGAAGGTGGATTCAATCAGCGCTCGGCCTTGTGCCGAGAGGATGGCCCGTAGCTCAGGCTGGTCAAAGAGTTGAGCGATCGCCCCCACGTACTCCTCCACCCTGTTGGCCCGCAGCGCCCGCTGGGGCTGGTCTACGGCCAGACCTTCGAGACCGCGATCGCTGGCCACCACCGGCACCCCCGCCGCCATCGCCTCCAGGGTTTTGTTTTTAATGCCAAAGCCGATGCGCATGGGCACCACGCACACCGTGGCCCGGTGCAGGTACTCCGCCACCGAGGGCACCCGCCCGGTGACGACGACTCCCGGTAGGTTTCCCAACGCCTGGACTGCTGCGGTGGGTTTGTTGCCCACCAGGTAGAGGGTGGCGTCGGGGTAGCGCTGGCGCAGGGGCGGCAAAATGGCGTGGGCCAGATATTTCGCCGTATCCACGTTGGCGATGTAGTCCATCGCGCCGACGAAGATCAGGCTGTGGCCGCCGGGGTCGGCGCGGCGGTAGGGAAACTGGGCTAGATCAACGCCGTTGGGCACGACATGGAGAGGGGTAGCCCCGGCAATTGGGGCAAAGAACTGGCGGTCTTCTTCGGTGGTGATGACCAGGTCGGTGAATTTTTGGGCGTAGCGGCGCTCGTAGCGGCGCAGCAGCAGTAGGTTGAGGCGATCGCGCAGTAGCTTTTCCGCCGTCCCCGTTTGCAACTGGTTCACCAGGGTGCCGTAGAGCGAGCTGTGGATATCGACCACCACTTTCTGCACCCGCTGGCGGTAGTGGGGCCGCACAAAGACCTCGTTGACGCTGTGCTCACAGGTGATGGCGTCGCAGTGGCCCCCCTCGACCCAGTCGTCGATCCATTGCTGCATGGCGGGGGTGTGCAGGTAGGTAGTGCTGGGGGGCGTGCCCATGGCGAGAAAGTGGGCAAAGCGGCTGATTTTCCCGCTCACTCCCGGCTGAAGGTCGGCGGCGGTGGGTCGAGGAAAGCACACTAGCTGATCCACATAGGTTGCCAGAGCATTTACCGCCGCCGCCGTTACGTCGTCGGATCGCTGGGTTACCAGGGTTACCTCGTGACGCTGGGCCAAGTGCCTAAGCAGATAAAACGTGCGAATTTGGGTACCTCCCAGCGTCGGCGGGTAGGGAAACGTCGTGGAGATCATCAAAATTCGCATCAACCGGGTTCCCCAAAATGAGCAATGGTGCGGGCGACCTCGGGCAGCTTGGCCTGGGCCTGCCCCTGGCTGCGGGCGTGGGCACACCACAGATCCAGTGGGGTAATCGCTAGATCTAGGCCGCTGCCATGGCCGGTTAACAGCTTGGCGGCGGCCTGGGGCAGTTCTTTTAACCCCCAGCGCAGCAGACGATAGCGGGTCTCTTTGGCGGTGAGAGGGCGCATCAGCTCGACCCCGTGCAGGTCGTGCAGATAGTGGTTTGAGCAGCCGTAGCGGTGCCACTGGCCGCGCAAGCCCTTCAGCGTGTTCCGGTGGCGGTGGTAGACCACGGCGTTGGCGGCGTGGACGAGCTGCCAATCGGTGCTCTGCTGAATGCGCCAGCACAGGTCGGCGTCCCCGCCGGTGGTCAGGTGGGGACGAAAGCACCCAACTGTACCCAAAATTTTAGCCCGCACCGCCAGGTTTGCCGTCTGGCCGTAGGGCAAGAACGAGTGGTTGAGGGTGTTTTGCTGGGAGAGGGTGCCCTGGCGATCGGCGTAGCGCTCTAGCCAGTTTTGGCTGGGCAGGGCTTTGATCTCTCCGGCGACTAGCCCTACAGATTCGTCCCTAAAAGGCTGCACCAGGGCGGCCAGCCAGCCTGGCTCGGGCTGGCAGTCGGCATCGGTAAAGGCGAGAATGTCTCCGGTGGCGGCGGCGATGCCAGCGTTGCGGGCGGCGTAGGAGCTTTGGATATCGCTGTAGGTGATGGCAAGCAGTCGAATACCTTGGGAGGCCGCAAATTCGGCGGCAGTTTGTAGGAGATCCGGGGTGCGATCGCCGCTGCCATTATCCACCAGCAAAAACTCGACCCGGTCGGCGGGATAGGTTTGACCCAGCAACCGCTCAACCAGCTCTGGTACCTCAGCCTCGCCGTTGTAGATCGGCACAACCACCGACACCGAGGGATACCCCATCGGCTGAGCCGCATCGGTTGTCACAGGGAAAACCGCCATTGCCCATCACCCAATTCGCTAGGTCATCGGTCACGCAAACTGGTTCCAGTATGCCCACCCCACCAGGGGATGTCGCGACGGCAAAGCCACCCAATACCTGACCCAGCCGCTATACTGCTGAACGCAACCCGCTGCTGCCCCTGGGCGTTCTATGCTTCAGCCATCTCTTTTTCTTGGTCTGGTCGCAGCCCTCGGTCTGCTGGGCTGTGCCCCCATCCCCACCGAGGCCGACGCTGCGGGAGAGGAAACCAATGCCTCAGTGGAAGCGTCTGCGGTGCCGCCCCGCTACGAAACCATCGCCCTGCCCACCGCCACGGTGCATGTGGTGACGATCGCCGACCCGGTGCGCTACCCGGTGCGGGTGGCGGTGGTGGATGAACTGGCCCTAGTAGACCAAATTGCCGCCCAGGTGTGCGAGGGAGAAGGGTGCGTTGCCGCCGCCCTCAACGCGGGCTTCTTTGACCCCAACAATGGCCTCACCACCGCCTACGTGGTGCAGGATGGGTCGCTGGTGGCCGACCCCGGCCAAAACCAGCGGCTGGTGGGCAACCCAGACCTGGCTACCTACATGGATCGGATTCTCAATCGCTCAGAGTTTCGTCGCTACGACTGCGGCGGCACCCCCAGCTACGCCATCGCGCTTCACCAAGCGCCTGTGCCAGCGGGGTGCGCCCTGGCAGATGCCGTGGGCGCTGGCCCCCAGCTGCTGCCCGACGATACATCGGTAGAGGAAGGCTTTGTTGACCCCGTCGCCAACCGCGACGCCCTGGGCAGTCAGTCGGCCAATGCGCGATCGGCGGTGGGGCTGACGGCTGACGGCAGTGTGGTGCTGGTGATGGTGGCCCAGGTGCCGGGGGTGTCGCCCAGCGGTATGACGCTGGGGGAAGTGGGGGAGCTGATGCGCGATCGCGGCGTTATTCAAGCCCTCAACCTCGACGGCGGCAGCTCCTCAACGCTGGTTTACGGCGGTACCACCCACTACGGTCGCCTCAATGCCAATGGCGAACGGGTGCAGCGCCCGGTGAAATCGGTTCTGTGGGTTGAAAATCTCCCCTAGGCCCTGAGTGATGTGTCACCCGGCGGGCGGTGGATACCAACCTCTACTGCCCCACCTGGCGCATGTCGTTGCCCCACACCGCCGCGGCCTGGCCGCTGCTGCCTCGGGTAGTGGAGTTATCGTCATTGCCGAGCCAGATGCCGGTGGTCAGGCTGTGGCCCGGCACAAAGCCCACAAACCAGAGGTCGCGGTTGTCGTCGGTGGTGCCGGTTTTGCCCGCTTCACCCAGGCCCAAAAAGGCGCTGCGGCCAGTGCCCCCCTGCACCACGCCCTGGAGTAAGCCCGTCAGGGTGCTGGCAATGCCAGGGTCGATCGCCTGGCGGTTGGCGTCGCCCGCCTGGCCAAACTCATAGATCACGCGGCAGGTGTTGATGTCGGTGGGGCTGGTGCAGTCGCTGCTGTCGAGCACCTGCAAAACGCCGTGGGGGCGGTTCCAGACGCCGTTGTTGCCGACGGCGGCAAAGGCTCCGGTCAGCTCGAGGGGGGTGACTTCGCTCTCGCCCAGGGTGAGTCCGGGAGAGGCCACCAGCTGAGACTCAACGCCCAGGCGCTGGGCCACACCGATCACGTTGCGCAGCCCCGCCTCCTGGGCAATGCGCAGGGCCACCACGTTTTCAGAGCGGGCCATGCCAGCGTACATATCGAGGGGGGCCGAGCCAGAGCGACAGCCCGCAAACCGCTGCCCACTCCAGTTCATCGGGTCGCAGGAAAAGGCGCGACTGGGGGAAATACCGGCTTCGAGCGCCGCCCCGTAGGCAAATAGCTTAAAGGTCGAGCCGGGCTGCCGCAGAGCCTGGGAGGCCCGATTAAACTGGCTCTCGGAAAAATCTACGCCGCCCACCAGAGCCCGAATCGCCCCAGAACTGGTGTCGAGGGTGACCACGGCCCCCTGGGAATAGCCCAGGGCGGCCCCCTGGGTGGCCACATCTTGAGCCAGGGCAGACTCTGCCGCCTCTTGCAGGTTGAGATCGACGCTGGTCTGCACGTAAAAGTTGCCCTCGCGGGCCAGGGACGTGCCGAGTACCGCGTTGAGTTCTTCAAAGACGTAGCTGTAGAAGTAGGGGGCGCGGGTGCTTTGCAGCTGGCGGGTGGCAGTAGGGCTGATCTCAATGCGCGATCGCCGGGCCCGGCGACCCTCTTCTTGGGTGACCATGCCCAAGGCCACCATGCGATCGAGCACGCGATCGCGGTAGAACACCGCCGCATCGTAGTTTTGCACCGGGTTAAAGGCGTTGGGGCCGGGCAAAATCCCCACCAGGGTTGCCGCCTCCGATAGCGACAGGTCGCGGGCGGGCTTGTCGAAGTAAAACTGAGCCGCATCCTCAAAGCCGTAGAGGCTTTCGCCCAGGTAGACCCGGTTGAGATAGGTGAGCAGCAAACGGTTTTTGCTGTAGAACGTCTCTAGCTTAAGGGCCGTGATCGCCTCCCGGATTTTGCGCCCGGCGGAGTCTTCGGTGCCCGTGTACTCGCGGTAGACGCTGCGGGCCAGCTGTTGGGTAATGGTGCTGCCCCCCTGGCGAATGCTGCCCCCCCGCAGGTTCACCACCACGGCCCGCAGAATGCCGAGGGGGTCTATCCCCCGGTGCCAGTAGTAGCGCGTATCTTCGGAGGCGATCAGGGCATTGGGCAGGTAGGGCGAGAAGTCGCCCATACGGCGCAGCTCTTGGTGCGCCTGGCTGCGCTGCTCTTGCAGGGGCACCGTGGTGCCGTTTTCTTCGCCCAAGACCACCACCGGGCCCTGCACCGAGTCAGGCAAAGGCCGCATCGGAATTTTGGGCCACTCGACCCCCACAATCCAGGCGCCGACCGCTAGAGACAGCCCGGTAAAGCCGTAAAGGGTGTAGCGGGCGGTTTTGACATACCAGGGGGGTGGCTCGCTAAACCGCAGGGTCACAGCGTCGGCCAGCTCAGAGGGGCCAAGGGTGTAGACATCGCCGTGGTTCATCACCGATCGGGTCAGCCGTTTTTTGCCCCGATAGATGCCGTTGGTTGAGTCGCGATCCTTGATGACGAAGGGCTGGCTAGGGCGATTGGGGTCGCGGGTGAGGGTGGCGTGCACCTGGCTGACAATGGGGCTGGGGGCAACAATGTCGCACTGGGAATTGCTGCGCCCCATAATGTAGTGCTCGCCCAGCAAAGGATAACTGGTCGCCCTGCCGTTGACCGTGACCTCTAGCTCGGCAGCGCGAGCGCCAGGCTTGACCGCCAGCTTGCCAAAGTCAACCTTGGCTTGCACGGCCTGAAACGCCTGGGTAACGGTTTTTAGCAGAGTACGAGGCTGGGGATGGTTTGGGGGCGTCATGGCTAGCAGCAAAAGACCCAACCGGAATACAGCCCCATTGTAGTCATAACCGCTGCGATCGCGTCGCCACTCCTGAGAGTATCGCTCTGGTAGATAGACCCCTTGCAGAGATGGCCCGCAGAGATAGCCAGCGCCATGCCTTGGTTAGGCTGCATTGAGTTCTTGATCATAAAGAAGCGCCACCCTCAGCTATGGGGATGGCGCTTGTCTAGTCATAGAGTCAGGAGACTACATACTGATATCAGCCCACAATATTGTCCCACCTAGGGCATCGGGCTGATATCAGCAGCAAACTGCCCGGTGGGGGGCTGCGGTTTCTGGATCAGCCTAGTTGTTGGCGATCGCATCGACCGTAAAGTCAGACCGTAGGGTGAGGTCGAGATCGCTGGGGCGAATCACCACCACGGCGCTGTTGGAGGTGGTCTGGTTGTCGCCGGTGATAATCGCACCGACCACGCTGCCGATGGTGCGGTTGCCCGTAATGGTGGTCAAAATCGACTCGGCTGCGCCGGTAATCAGCGCCCCTTGCAGGGTGCCGCTGCTGACGCTGTTGGTGGCGGCGATCCCGCTCGACTCGGCATTGACGTTGTAGGTGCGCCCGTTCACCGTGAGGCTGTCGGCCACAAACTTAGCTGCCGTCACCGACGACCCGCGAATTTCGACCGGCACAATGCGCCCCTGCACGGTGCTACCCACCGGAATCAGCACCTGGCCCTGGCCGTTGAGAATGGCCTGGGTGGTTTGCAGGCTAGTGGCTACGGTTTGGCCGGGGGCCACCACAATATCTACATTGTTGGAGCCTGGATAGCGCACCTGTAAGCGGGTGCCGTTGGCCACCATGCGGGTCGAACTAGCGGTGTTGTTGTTGTTGTTGTTGTTGTTGCCCCCAGAGGCGGCGCCGGGGGTATAGCCGACAACGTAGTTGCTGGCGCTCAGCCCCGATTGCAGGGCGGGCATGCGGCCCTGGGCCACCAATGCCTGGTAGATAAAGGCGGCCACGTCGGCGCGGGTGGCGGTGCGCTGGGGTTGCAGTGTGTCTACGTTGGGGTAGTTGACCACCAGGCGGTTTTCGGTGGCGGCGGCCACGGGGCCTTCGCCATAGCTCGGAATCTGGCCCGCATCGCGGTAGCGGCCCAGGGCTTCATTCACCGAGCCACGGGGGCTGTAGTTGAGGCCGTTGGCCAAGGCCACCAGCGCCTGCACCCGAGGAATCTGCTGCTCAGGCTGAAACGCGCCGTTGGGGTAGCCCGAGAGAAAGCCCTGGCTGTAGGCATCGGCGATCGCCGCATTGGCCCAGTAGCTGGCGCTCACATCGCTAAAGCGGGGGGCGGTGCGGCCATAGGGTTGCTCAAAGGCATTGCGCACAATGGCGGCAAACTGGGCGCGGGTCACCGCCTGGTCGGGCTTAAAGGTGCCGTCGGGAAACCCAGCGATAATTTGATCTCTGGCCAGGCTCTCGATAAAGGGGCGCGCCCAATAGCTCGACCCCACATCGGTAAACTGAGCATTTTGAGCGGTGGCGGGCAGCGCCAGGGTGGTGATCGCCATGGCCCCCAGGGTCGCCAGGGTCGCGGTTTTGGTAGACAGGTTTAAAGCGGTGCTCATTGTAAGTAGCTTCCTTGACAGTGTAATAATTTGACAGTGTAATTTCGTAATTTCAGCGCGATGGCTAGAATGCCGCCCCCAATCACAGCAGACTTGCTCTAAACCAACCAAGGTAGAGAGTAGCTAGGAGTAGGGCCTATAGAAAAACCAAGTCTGCCCAGAATTTTGACAGAACTATCAGCAGGGCTAAGGGCAAGATGCCTGGAGATAGCTAAGGCGTTGCGCCAAAGTAAGTCGTAAATGCACCGAGGGGTCGATCAATTTTTCTGTTCTTTTAATTACAGACTGCCAGCTCGGTGCCAATGTTCCTATCCCTCAAAAGGTTGAATTCAACTTTAACCAATCAAAATTCGGCGTTTGGAACTCAAATGCCTAGGGCAGGCTCTCGCTGCGATGGGATGTCGCCCATGCTGCCTTGGCGACATCCCAAATGATGACAACCGGCAGGTACATAGCTGGGGCCATGCACCCGGCCCGGCACCGCTTTTAGGGCAACCCCCCACATTACTCAGTCTAAATGAGGCTTTGTCTCAGGGGGATTTCAGCTTTGCCTGATATGGTCTACGCAACATTTGGACAATCAGCCCAATGGATAAACCCCTATTGCACAGGCGTCAGCTGCTTTACGCTGGACTGGGGCTGGCCGGAGCTACTGCCGCGATCGCCTACGGTCTTGGCTCTCGCCAGTCGCCCCTGACCAGCCGCACCGATGCTGGCGTCATCCCTGCCGACAGCTCGACGACAGCGGCTGCACCAGCCCCCGGTGGCAAGCCCATGCCCGAGCTGCGCGGCATTAGTCAGTGGCTCAACTCAGAACCGCTGACCATTGCCAACCTCAGGGGCAGCGTGGTCTTGCTTCAGTTTTGGACCTTTGGCTGCATCAACTGTCAGCGCACCCTGCCCGCTCTGGTGGGCTGGCACCAACGCTACGCCGACCAGGGGCTGAAAATTATTGGCGTACACACCCCCGAGTTTGCCTATGAGCGCGATGTCAACAACATTCAGCGGGCACTAGGGCAGCACGGCATTGCCTACCCGGTGCCCCTAGATA
Organism: Phormidesmidales cyanobacterium; assembly: GCA_038255045.1. Lineage (GTDB taxonomy): Bacteria > Cyanobacteriota > Cyanobacteriia > Phormidesmidales > Phormidesmidaceae > Nodosilinea. Next base: position 5,215 of record JBBSLR010000002.1, on the reverse strand, counting down.
ACGACTTCCAAACCTGGCGGGCCTACAGCAATCGCTACTGGCCTCACCTGTTTTTGGCCGATCGCGATGGCATTCTGCGCTACGACCACATTGGCGAAGGGGCCTACGATACCACCGAGCAAACCATCCGGGCGCTGCTGGGGTAAACGCCATGGCGGCAGGTGCATCCCTGGGGTTAGCGTGGCTGGGCGGCGGGCTGACTGTGCTGTCGCCCTGCATAATGCCGGTGCTGCCGATCGTAGTGGGGCGATCACTGCAATCGCACCGCTACGGCCCCGTGGCGCTGGTGGCGGGTCTGGTGGGCGGCTTTGCGGTGGCAGGCAGCCTGCTAGGGCTGACCGCTAGCTGGTTTACAGGGCTAGCCAATGGACTGCGCTACGGCGCGATCGCGCTTTTACTTTGCTTGGGCTTCGGCGCAATTTTCCCGCAGTGGAGCTACTGGGCCTTGAGCTACCTGCCTTTTGGCCAAGCTCTAAAAGAACCCACCCGCCTGGGGCTGCAAGGCGAATTTTGGCTCGGCACCCAGCTGGGCCTGCTTTGGACCCCCTGCGCCGGGCCAGTGCTGGGCAGTATTTTGGTGCTGGCGGCGGTGGATGGCCAAGTGGCCGGGGCCTTTGGGCTGCTGGTGGCCTACGGGCTGGGGGCCGCAATTCCTATGTTGGCCATTGCCTATGGCGGCAGAGCCATTAGCCAGCGCCTGCTGGGGCTGCGCCGCCACAGCGCCCGACTACAGCGGCTCGGCGGCGGGCTGATTGTCGGCACCGCGATTGCTATCCTATTAGGATGGGATATCAAAGTTCAGCTCTGGCTGGCCCCGCTCTTTCCCCGTCTGCCCCTTTAAGCGGTTTATTCCAAGTAACCTCCATGACGGCAACCACAGCAAAAAGCAAAGCAAAGCTCCCCAGCCAGGCCGTGCTGGCCAAGACCTTCCACTGGGTGAATATCATCGCCCTACTTTTGATGATGGCCAGCGGCTTGCAGATCTACAACGCCAATCCGGTGTTTGGCGGTCGGGCCGGGTGGGATTTTCCTGAGCTTGTGCTACTGGGCGGCTGGCTGGCCGGGGGGCGAGCCTGGCATTTCGCCATCATGTGGGTGTATTCGCTCAACCTGCTGGCCTACGGTGTTTTTATTTTTATTACCCAGCGCTGGCAGCATCGCTTTGCCAGCAGCGGCGACCTCAAAGCCCTGCGCGCCAGCCAGAACGAAAAGCGCAAGAATTTTGCTAAGCATCGGCTGGTCTACACCCTCATTGTGCCGGTGCTGCTGTTGGCGATCGCCAGCGGCCTGGCTATGTACAAACCCGCCCAACTCCACTGGCTGGCGGCTATGTTTGGCAACTGGCAAACCCTGCGCACCGTTCACTTTATGACCGTGCCCATTGTGCTGGCCTTTACCTTAGTTCACTCGCTGCTGGCGCTCAAGGTAGGCAACCTGCGCCTGGTCAAGTCAATGTTCTTTTAGCCGCTACCCCAGCTTCTTCCTATGGGCCTTATCCTTCCTCAATCGATCTCCCGCCGTCGTTTACTACTGGGGGCTGGCCTGTCGGGGGCTGGCCTGCTGCTCAACGGCTGCAGCACCAGCCTGGGTGTGCGCCAGGTGGGCCAACTAACTGAACCGCTAAACCAAACCCTGGAAAAACTGCTGCTCTCCCAAAATGCGGTGCCCGAGTTTTCGGTTAGCGCCATCGAACCCGACAAATTGTTGATTAACTCCTTTAACGGCACGCCTGAGATCGACCCGGCCCAGTTTCGCCTGGTGGTCGACGGCGAGGTCAATCAGCCGATGGAGCTTTCCATCGCCGACCTGCAAGCCCTGCCGCAAAAAGATATGGTGATTCGCCACGTCTGCGTCGAGGGGTGGGCCGCGATCGTGCAGTGGGGCGGCGTGCAGATGCAAACCCTGGCGCAGCTAGTGCAGCCCAAACCCGAGGCCCGCTACGTCTTTTTTACCTCCGCCGATGGCTACTACGAAAGCTGGGATCTGGCTTCCTCGATACATCCCCAAACCCTAATGGTCTACCAAAAAAATGGCCAGCCGCTCTCGCCACAAAATGGTGCCCCCCTACGGCTGGCCTCGCCCATCAAGCTGGGCTACAAGCAGAGCAAGTGGGTCACACAAATTACCTTTATAAACAACCTCATGCCCCGGCAGGGCTACTGGGAAGACCGGGGCTACGAGTGGTTTGCTGGGCTGTAGGAAGTTCGAGACAAGAATAATTCCTGGACAAGCTGCATAGAATGCCACCGAACTGACGTCGTTAAACGGTGGCATTAAGGCCGGTTGAGCCGTTGGGGAGGTGGGGAAGTGGCTCACGGTCTGTCCCTGGGCAAGGCACACTGATGATGTTGCTCTTCCATTCGTTATGAAGGCTGTCGCCCTCACCCACTACCTGCCCATTAGCGACCCGGAATCGCTTTTCGACGCTCGCCTGCCCAAGCCCAGCCCGGCGGGCCAGGACATTCTAGTGCGGGTAGAGGCGGTCTCGGTAAACCCGGTTGACACCAAGGTACGCGCTCCTAAGGATCAGGTCGAAGACCCGCCCAAGGTGCTCGGCTACGACGCTGCTGGCGTGGTTGAAAGCGTGGGCGATGCAGTGACCCGCTTTAAACCGGGAGATGCCGTCTACTATGCCGGCGACATCACCCGCCCTGGCTCGAATGCCGAATTTCAGCTGGTGGATGAGCGCATTGTGGGAGGCAAACCCACAACGCTTTCCTTCGCTGAGGCAGCAGCTCTACCCCTAACCGCCCTGACCGCCTGGGAAGCGCTGTTTACCCGCCTGGGCATTGACCTGGGCGGCGGCAACCGAGGCCAGTCGATTCTGATCATTGGCGGGGCCGGGGGGGTGGGGTCGATCGCCATTCAGCTGGCCAAGGTGGCGGGGCTGGTGGCGATCGCCACCGCCTCGCGCCCCCAGTCCCAAGCCTGGGTAAAAGCGCTAGGCGCCGACCACGCCGTAGACTACAGCGATGCCCTGATCGAAGAAATGGCCCAGCTCGGCCACCGCGAGGTCGATTTCATCGCCAACTTTAACAATACCGACGCCTACTGGGGGGTGATGGCCGAGCTGATTTGCCCCCAGGGCAAAATTGTCGGCATCGTCGGCAACACCGACCCGCTGGACTTGAACCTGCTGAAGAACAAAAGCGCCACCTTTGTCTGGGAGTTTATGTTCACCCGCTCGATGTATCAAACCGCCGACATGGCCGACCAGGGCAAGCTGCTAGATGAAGTCGCCGCCCTGGTGGATGCGGGCAAGCTGCGCACCACCCTAGGAGAAACCCTGTCGCCCATCAACGCCGCTAACCTGCGCCAGGCCCACGCCCAGATCGAGTCGGGGCGGACGATTGGCAAGCTGGTGTTAGAAGGCTGGGGGTAGATAACTAAAGCGTTTGCATACGCAAACGCTTTAGTTATCCATTACTTCACCGAAACGCGGCCATCGGCTTCGATGGTGATGCTGCGATCGCTCGGTTCACTGGGCGCGCTATACAACTCTACCCGCAGCGTATTGGGTGCGGGGCGACTCAGCCGGGCACGCACGGGCAGACGCTCCTGCGACCAGAAAAACACCGAGGGGTTGGGCTGGGCCGTCCAGCCCACCTGCGTTTCGACGGTGTTGCCGGTGTAGAGCACGCGGGGGCCGAGCAGGGGCGGCTGCTCTAGGCTGAGGGGGCGGCTGCCCACGTTGACGACTTGAATGGTGATGCGATCGCCCGGCGTAAACTGGATCTGCCCCGACGCGCAGTTGACGGTGCAGGGGGCGGCCACCGCAGCGGGCACGCTCCACAGCCAGGCCGCCAGACCCAGCACACATCCCCCAATCAAAAAACCAGCGGGCAAAAGCTTCTTCACAGCGACGATCCTCACACAGGAAAACAGATCCTTTGTTGTAATCGCTACCAAGCTGCCCTGGGGGCACATCTACACAACTTGTAGGAATTGGTCTGCCTTCAACCACCACTGAGCTTGGCTATACTTCAGGTACTTGGTCTAACCCTAGCTATACCTATGACTGAACCCTCCGCCAGTCTGCCTATTCAAACAGAGTTGATTGACGACACCAAATCGCTTGCTAAGGAACTTGGGGTCTCTTGGAACCCTGGTTGACTGACAAAAGTTGATCTTGAGAGCCGGAGAGCATTGCTGTGCGGTGGTTTTGAAGATTGAAGAGATCAAGGGGGAGCCAGCGTTCTAAGCTTAGATACCACTCAAAAGCGTGAACGCTGTGACAAAAAACTCCCCTCTCTACAATGCCTTGAATGCTTGGCTGGGTCAATCGGTACCCTGGGCGCATCGAGCCCATTTGACAACCTGCCTTTGGATGGTGGTGGCCCTGCTCCAGCGAGGAGAGGTCAGCCTGACGCGGTGGCTACCCTATGTCCCGTGTCGAGGGGTGCAAGCGCAAAGCAAACAACGCCGTTTGAGCCGCTGGTTGCACAATAGTCGTCTGAACGTCCACCGCTTGTACAAGTCGTTAATTCAAGCGGCGTTAGCGGATTGGAGTGAGGACTGTTTGTACCTAAGCTTGGACACCTCACTGTTCTGGGATGAGTATTGCTTGATACGCCTGGCGGTTGTCCATCGAGGCCGGGCCTTACCTGTGGTCTGGCGGGTGCTCAAGCACCGCAGTGCCTCGGTCGCTTTCGGCGAGTATCAAGAGATGCTCCATCAAGCTGCCAACCGATTGCCTCAAGGGGTAAAGGTGGTCGTGCTGGCCGACCGAGGCTTTATTCATACCGAGGCCATGACGGCTATCACGACTCAGCTGGGCTTGCACTACCGGATTCGGATAAAACGAAATACTTGGATTTGGCGGGCCGGTCACGGGTGGTGCCAATTGAAGGACATTCATCTGCAGCGCGGGGAGGCGCTCTGTTGGCATACGGTTAAACTCCATAAAGGCGAGTGGTATGGCCCAGTGCATTTGGCCTTTGGCTACAACAGCGTCAATGGTGAGTTTTGGGCCATCGTCAGTGATGAACCTACCAGCCTGCACACCTTTGAGGAATACGGCTTGCGCTTCGATATTGAGGAGGCGTTTCTCGACGACCAATCGAACGGTTGGAATCTCCAGAAATCTGAGATTCGCTCCGTCTGCGCCCTCTCCCGACTCTGGTTCCTCTTGGCGGTTGCCACCCTGTATGCCACCGCCCAAGGGGTCGAGGTGGTCGCCGCTGGCAAACGTCGCTGGGTTGACCCCCATTGGTTT
>JBBSLR010000001.1:0-24038 GCA_038255045.1 Phormidesmidales cyanobacterium | reverse complement strand
ATGGCGGTTAAGTCGGTGCCATCGGCGGCAATGTAGCGCTTGGCGGCGGACGAGTCGGCGGCGTAGGCGGGAGCCGCAAACAGGCTAGAGCTGAGCCAGAGCAACCCAGCAAATAGGGCTCGCGCCAGACGCGGGGCAACGCCACGGGTAAAACGTTGAGAAATTGACATAGTGATTAAACCAGTGAAGGAGCGTTGTGGTTTTATTGTAAACAAATAAAAATTAATTAGCTGAGTAGCCCGGTTAAGCGGTAAGAAACTGTCGCAGCATGAACTCACCGTGGCTGATGAGACAGCTTGATTTATGACTGCGCCCAGGCGGCTTGAGGGTGAGGGCGATCGCTAGACAGGCCAGCCACACCAAATCCAGAATTGGATGAAGTTTAGAATCCCATGCTGACCAGGGCATCCCAAATTTGATGGGCCATTTCGAGCTTGGTGCAGGGGAGAATCGTCAACTTTTCGCCCGCTTTGGTGAGCAAAATCGCCTGGTTGGTGTCGCCCCCAAACCCACTCCCCGCCACATCAATCGGGTTTGCCACGATCGCATCCAGCCCCTTGCGCTTTAGCTTGTCTAGCGCGGGCGGCACCATGTCGCCGGTCTGGGCCGCAAAGCCGATCAGCCGCTGGTGGGGTGATCGCCTTTGGGCCAGATCGGCCACAATGTCGGGCACCGGGGCCAGGGGCAGAGACTCGGGCAGATCGGCCTTGGCCAGTTTGGTGGTGGCCTGGGTCGCAGGCTTGACATCGGCCACCGCCGCCGCCATCACAATCCAGTCGGCCTGGGGCAGGTGGGAGAGCATGGCCCGGTGCAGCTCTTCAGCGGTGGTAACGCCCAAGGCTTGAATGCCGCCTAGGCGGGCTTTGAGGGATTCATCCATTGGTCCGTGAACGAGGGTGACAGTGGCCCCGCGATGAATCGCCGCCTGGGCCAGGGCGATCCCCATTTTGCCGCTGGCGGGGTTGCCGATGAACCGGACGGGATCTAAAAACTCGCGGGTGCTGCCCGTGCTGATCAGCAGGTGTTTGCCGCCCAGGTCGCGCCGCCCGCCGCTGTGCAGCAGTGAGTAAATGTGGGTGAGAATGTCGTCGGGTTCGGCCATGCGCCCGGTGCCGATGCGATCGCAGGCCAGCACCCCACTGCCAGGGTTCATGCCGTGATAGCGGGCATCCTCCAGCACCTGGTGCCAGTTGCGCTGCACCACCCGCTGCTGCCACATGTCGGTGTTCATCGCCGGGGCCAGCAGCACCGGGCAGGTGGAGGCCAGCACGATGTTGGTCAGCAGGTTGTCGGCCAGGCCGTGGGCCAGCTTGCCCAGGGTATTGGCGCTCAGGGGCGCAATCACCAATAGCTCAGCCCATTCACCCAGCTCAATGTGCAGGGGTCGCCCCTGGGTGGCCTGCCAAAAGCTCTCGTCGGTGTAGGCCGGGTGGCGCGACAGCGTGGCTACCGTCAGCGGCGGCATGAAGGCTTGCCCATGCTGGGTCAGCACCACCCGCACCGCCACGCCCACCTTGGCCAGTGATGAAATCACCGAGCACACCTTGTAGGCGGCAATGCCGCCGCTAATGCCCAGCAGCACCCGACGGGGAGATTTCACCGGCTGACTACCCTAGAGAACAGCTTACGACTCGTCGTAGGATTCTAGGTCGAGCAAATAGACGTAAGACTCAACCAGCTCAGGCCGCTGAAAGGCGATCGCCCGCAGCAGGTGCCAGTCTTGCAGCCCCTCAAACGCGTTCTCGTAGGAATCAGTCTCTAGACGAGTAGCCAGCTCAGCCACCGTATCCGGTGTCATATCTGAGACGGTTTGCGGCGAAACATGTAGGCTCAGCATAATCTTTTCCCCCTTTGTGACAGTTACCCCAGCGCTGTGCATTGGCCCAAGGGGTCAATCCTTGAGCATCACAGCCCAGAGTCAGTTCACTCTTCTTTTATCCTAAGGGTTCTGTCAGCAAATTCCCCTAGGGCTGCCTCAAATCTTCGCAAAAACCGCTAATTAGCTCGATTACCTGGGCCGGAATTTCATGACCCATAGCAATTTCGTGCCAGGTTACCGATTGCCCTTGCTTAGCGAGAGCATTCTTAGCCTGGTGGGCCAGCGCCAGCGGCACCACCGGGTCAAAGGAGCCATGCACCATCATCACCGGGCGGGGCGTCACCGGAGCCTGGGCCTCACTGTGGAGATAGCCGCTGAGCACAATCTGCCCTGCCACAGGCACCTGCGCCCCCACATCTAGCGTCATCGCGCCCCCCTGGGAAAACCCGGCCAAAATCGTGCGCTCTAGGGGAACCTGGGTGGTTTGCGGCAGGGTCAGCAGCCAAGTCTTGAGGCGATCGCGGCTGGTTTGCAGATCGGCCTGGGTGGCAAAGTCGTGGGCACCGCGAAAGTCATAGCCCGCCGGAAAGCCGTACCACATGCGCCCCCCCGGCACCTGGGGGTGGGGCCAGGGGGCGTCGGGAAACACCATCGCTACGCCCTTGAGGTTGAGGTAGGGGGCCAGCCCCACCAGATCGGCGGCGTTGGCCCCCCAGCCATGGAGGGCGGCCAGGCACCAGTCGGCAGCACCGGGGCCGGGGCCGTAGGTTAGGGCTTGCAGGGGCGTTTCGGCTAAGGTCATGGCAACAGCAGCAGGAAATTATCGCCCTAGCTTAGGGCATTTACAGGTGAAAAGGCCCACGGTGGCGCTGGCGAGCTTCTAGCCGCGATCGCTTTTCCGCCGTCATCGCCCCGTAACAATGGGGGCAGCTAATGCCTGCTTCGTACTCGGGGGCGGCTGTTTCGGCGGAGCTGAGGGGGTGGCCGCAGCCTAGGCACAGCTCGTGGTCGGTGGGGGCGAGGCGGTGGTCAACGGCGACGCGATCGTCAAACACAAAGCAGTCGCCCTGCCACAGACTCTTGGTCTCTGGCACAGTTTTCAGGTAGTTGAGAATGCCGCCCTGGAGGTGGTAAACCTGCTCAAAGCCCTGCTCTAGCAGGTAGGCGGTGGCCTTTTCGCAGCGAATGCCGCCGGTACAAAACATCGCTACTTTTTTGTGCTGGGCCGGGTCGAGCTGGCTGGCCACGTAGGCGGGCAGTTCCCGAAACGAATGGGTCTGGGGATTCACCGCGCCTTGAAAGCTGCCCAGCTCTACCTCAAAGTCGTTGCGGGCGTCGATCACCACCACATCGGGATCGGCAATGAGCTGGTTCCAGTGGTGAGGATCAACGTAGGTGCCAACCGCTTGCTGGGCCGGGTTGACCTCCGGTCGGCCTAGGGTGACAATTTCCTGCTTTAGCTTCACCTTCATGCGCTCAAAGGGCGCGCCTGCGGTGGTGGATAATTGGTGGGGAAAGGGGCCAATTTCGCAGTGGGAGTGGAGCCAGGCCAAGAGGGCGTCAAGGCTGGGGCGATCGCCCGCCACGGTTCCATTCAGCCCCTCACTGGCCAGCAAAATCGTGCCCCGCAGCCCCCAGCCGATGCACCGCTCTAGCAGCTCAACCCGCAACGCCCCCGGCTCGCTCAGCGGCACAAATTTGTAAAAGGTGGCAACGACCCAGGTCATGACAGCATTTTGACAGAGAGGACTCTAATTATAAAAGGTGATGCTGGCACCCCCAGCCCACTTGGGTGTTTTAGAATGGGGCCAAGCCCAATCCAAGTGCGGATCCTGCGCTGGTTCGGTATACCTGTTCAAAAAATGTCTGTTGTGGTTGCTCTAACACCTCGCACTAACGTACAGATGGTGGTTACAAAGGCTAACCTCCGTGCTCCTAAGCAAGACGCCAACTATTGGCGTGGCCAACCCTGCGCAGACAGACTAGAAGCTCTAGAGTCTATCCGACAGCAATATCACCTTTGGAAATACGGTGCTGAACCAAGATTTCAAAGAGTTTGTACAGTCGTTAATTTGACCTCTTCCGGGGTTAAGTGGCTATCCCAAGAACCCACCCCAGGGCCAAATTAAGCTACCTTAGCCATATAGTTTTTGCCTGAGCTGATGTCTTCGTCTGCCATTACAACGGTTGTAACCATGATGGAGTTCTTGCCTGCGGCCCTACAGGAGCAAGTAGTTGAGCATTTGCGCGACTACATTGCCGATTTGCAGGATGAGCAACTGTGGGAAGCGTCTTTTCAAAATTCCCAAGATAGTTTGATTGCCGCTGCGAGAAAGGCAAAGCAGGCGATCGCCGACGGTCAAGCCACCCCGCTTGACTACGATAAGCTGTGAGGCCAGGTGATACGGTCACTTGGTTTTGGATTGGTAGCCACGACAACTACGAACGATTCTTTGGCTGAGAAGCTACCTCACGCTCAGAAACCGGGTTGCTGCTGTGCTGTGCCTCAAGCTCTGCCCCTGGCCCAGAAACCCGGTTTCTCTCTGCCGCTGGGCGGCGTACCCGCGTGGGTAGTGTTGAAGACGATATTTCTGTAGCTCAGAGTAAACGAGGCAAGGGGCTATTGCGAGTCCCCTTTGCTGATGTGGGCGAAACCAGACGAATTATCACCCTGTACTGGACAAATCAAGTCAACCGATACTGGCAGGATAACTAACATGAACGTTAAATACGACGCGGAAGCTGATGTGCTCATTTTTGTTATGAAAGATGCGCCGCCCTGCGATGCCATTGCTGAGCCAGGTGGGGTAATCGTCAGTTATGACGAAAATGCTGAGCCAGTCAGCATCGAGTTTCTCAACGCCTCTAAACGGGAGTTATTCAACCCCAACGAGACTGTTCTTCAAGTGCTGAGATGAGGGATCAATGGCTCAAGGGCCACAGCTTGATCGCCCCCAATTCGATAACATAGGGGCAGCTTGATGTTGTCATGGGTCTGGTCTGCTGTGAAAGCTCTCGCTAAGTGGTCAGTCAGTGATTATCACCGCATGGTGGAGTGCGGGCTGCTGCGCGATCGCCGCGTTGAGCTGCTGCGGGGAGATATTGTTGAAATGAGCCCAGAGTCGCCCATTCACTACACCACCGCCAAACGCGGCAGCAAATATCTAGAAACCCTGCTGGCGGGTCGCGCCGACGTGCGCTTCAATGGGCCGATCACCCTAGCCGATTCCGAACCGGAGCCCGACATTGCCATCGTGCGGCTACCTGAGTCGGCCTATTTTGAGCGCCATCCCCTGGCAGCAGATATTTACTGGATTGTGGAAGTCGCCAAGAGCAGCCTCAAAACTGATCGCGACATCAAAGCTGAAATCTATGCGATCGCAGGCATACCCGAGTATTGGCTGCTGGACCTGGCTGGCCAGATCCTTAGCGTTTTTAGAAATCCCCTGGCGGGCCACTATACCGAAGAACAGAGTTTTCAGGCAGGGGCGATCGCACCGCTGGCGTTCCCCAATATCGAAGTTTCCGTCGAGCGGTTACTCCTTCAAGCCCAAACCTAGCTGACCCGTTCCTACACCGATGTGCCGACTACACCACCGCCGCCCGGTACCGCAGCGAGTGACGAGAAATTAGATCATCCATCGCCGAAAGCATCGCTAAATTGACCTTGACCCTGGAGAAAATCAATCCATACCCTCGCTTTTGACGGCATATAGCGGCGGGAAGGATACACCAGCCAGGCGGCGGTGCCGAAGTCTGTGCCGGTCACCTCATAGTCGGATAGTACTTTAACCAGGGCACCCATTCGCAGATCTTGGCCCACCAGCCAGTGGGGCAATAGCGCTAGACCCATGCCCGTGATCGCACAATGCTGCAAGGCAATGCCGCTAGAGATGATCGTGCGCCCCTGCACTGGCACGGCGGTTTCATGGCCCTGGGCATCTCTAAAGCGCCAGCTAGAGCGAAACCCGCTCAGGGGAAACAGCAGGCAGTTGTGGTGAGCAATTTCCTCAGGGCTAGCGGGTGGCCCCAGACGTTTTAGGTAGTCGGGGCTGGCACAGACCGAGTAGCGGGTGACCATCAACCGCTGGGCCACCAAAGTCGAGTCAGCCAGGTGGCCCAGACGAATCGCCACATCGATGCGCTCGGCCAGCAGGTCGACCACGGCGTCAGTGAGCAGCAGATTCACGGTGAGATCGGGATACAGCGCCTGAAACTGGGGCAGCAGTGGCACAATGCAGTGCTGCCCAAAGGCCACAGATGTTGTAGTACGCAACGTGCCTCGGGGCTGACCAGCGGTATCGGCAGCGACTTCCACCGCCGTCCGCAGTTCATCGACTAGCGGCTCAATGCGCTCAAAGTAAGCTCTGCCAGCCTCGGTGGGCGATAGGCGACGGGTGGTGCGCTGAAACAGACGCACGCCCAGCTCTTGCTCTAGCCCCGCAATCGACCGTGAAATAGAGGAAGGGTCGAGGTTGCGATCGCGGGCCACAGCGGCAAAGCTACCCTGGCGCATCACCTCCACAAAGACTTGCAGCACCGACAGATCCATCGCTGCATTATAGCCATGGCGCTGTCCCAGTTTTTGTCGTTGACAGGAGCCGATATCCTCAGCGTGATGGCCATCGCTACATAAGCAGCAATTTTTCTAACTATTTCAGGTGTGGGGTTCTTTTGGCAGTAATGCATGGTAATTCGTGCAAATCCTGCATGAGAGCCATTCGCTAGGGCATCTTTATTGCGGCTTTCCTCGGCATTAGGGTAATGACAGATACCCCGACCTAAGAATAAACCATGAACCTGACAGCAGAACTTAAGGCCATGACCGAAGGCGTGCGGCAGCAGGTGCCCGCGAAGGTTTTTGCCACCATGGAAGCCGCTACGGCTAAACTCGCCACCACTAACCTAGAGGCTCAAGCCCTTCAGGTGGGGCAAACCCTGCCCGATTTTGAATTGCCCGATGCCACGGGCACCCTGGTGCGTAGCGCCGACTTTCGTGCCCAGGGGCTGTTACTGATCTCGTTTTACCGAGGTCACTGGTGCCCCTACTGCAATCTAGAGTTGCAGGCTCTCCAGGCTCATTTAGACGACATCAACGCCCTGGGGGCAACCCTGGTGGCGATTTCACCACAGACCCCCGATCAATCGCTCACCACCCAGGAGAAACACGACCTGGCGTTTCCGGTGTTGTCTGACGCAGGCAACAGCGTCGCCCGGCAGTTTGGTCTGGTGTTTACCCTTGACGACAGCCTGCGCCCGATTTACGAGGCGTTTGGGGTTGATTTAGAGCTGCACAATGGCGATCGCAGTTTTGAGCTACCCGTCCCTGCCACCTATCTTGTGGCTCAGGATGGCACCATCTTGAACACCTTTGTCACCCTCGACTACCGCGATCGCCTGGCCCCAGAGACCGCAGTAATCTGGCTTCAGCAGGCGCAAAAGTAATGAAAAAAATCACTGTTTTAGGCTTGGGCGCGATGGGCACCCGCCTGGCCACCAATCTAATCGCCGCTGGATACCCGATCACCGTCTGGAATCGTTCCCCAGCACCTGCCCAAGCCTTCGCGGCCCCAGGTGCCCACGTAGCGCTATCCCCCCGCGCCGCTGTTCAGGGGGCTGACATCGTCATCGCCATGGTGACCGACAACAACGCCTCCCGAGCCATCTGGCTTGACCCCGACACCGGAGCCTTGGCGGGCCTGGGCCCTCAGACTATCGCCGTCGAATCGAGCACCCTAACGATTCCCTGGATCCATGAATTGGCCGCCGCTATGGAGCAAGCTGGAGTCGCCTTTTTAGATGCCCCAGTGGTTGGCTCCCGACCCCAGGCAGAGGCTGGCAAGCTGAGTTATCTCGTCGGTGGTAGAGCCGAAACCCTGGCCCAGGTTGAGGATATTTTGCTGGCCGCCGGGGGGGCAGCGGTTCACCACGTGGGGCCGGTGGGGCAGGGGATGGCTTTAAAGCTGGCGGTCAATGCCCTGTTTGGCATTCAAGTAGCCGCCCTAGCCGAGATGCTGAACTTACTATCAAAACTGGGTCTAGCCAACGCCCCAGCCCTGACTCTGTTGGGCGAAACACCTGTACTCAGCCCGGCGACCCGCCTGGCGGGGAGTTTGATGGTCGCCCATGACCACGCCCCCCTATTTCCCATCGACCTGGTGGAGAAAGACTTCCGCTATGTGCTGGAAACGGCCCAGGCCGTGGGGGCAACGACTCCAGCGACGGCGGCAGTTCATGCCCTGTACCAGGCGGCGATCGCCCAGGGCTACGGCGAAGACAACATCACTGGCATTGCCCAACTCCAGGGTTGACAGCGCTACAATCGCCGCTGTTGATACACCTCGGCAGCGGCGCGGTGCAGCAGCGAGTGGCGAAAGATTAGGTCATCCATGGACTTGCCGTAGCCGCCGCCGATGACGCAGGCCACTGGGTAGCCCGCTTTTACACAGGTTTCTAGCACGTAGCGATCGCGCCCAAAAATCCCCGTATTGCTCAGCGCCAGCTTGCCCAGTAGGTCGTCGCGGTGGGGGTCGGCCCCGGCGTCGTAGAGCACCAGGTCGGGCCGCACCTGGGCCAGCAGGTCGGGCAGGTACTGGGCTAAACAGTCCAGATAATCCTGATCTTCCATGCCCAAAGCCAGGGGCACATCGAGGTCGCTGGCCTGCTTGCGGGCCGGAAAGTTCTCCTGGCAGTGCATGGAGAAGGTAAACACCCTGGGGTCGTCGCGAAAGATCCAGGCGGTGCCGTCGCCCTGGTGGACATCCAGGTCGAGAATGAGTACGCGATTTACCCGACCCTGCTTTTGCAGCACACGGGTGGCGATCGCCAAATCGTTAAAAATGCAGAACCCCGACCCGTAGTCGGGAAAGGCGTGGTGGGTGCCCCCCGCCGTGTTGCAGGCCAACCCATGCTCTAGGGCCAGTTTGGCGGTGAGAATAGTGCCCCCCACCGCTGTGCAGGTGCGCTTCACCAGGGCAGCGCTCCAGGGCAACCCAATGCGGCGCTGGGCTTTGGCATCCAGCGTGCCCTGGCGGTAGGCATTCACATAGTCGCGGTGGTGGACAAACTCTAGCCAGGCCTGGGGCGGTTCGCCGGGCTGGTAGATCTGCTCAGGGGTGATGACGCCATCTTGTAGCAGGTGATCGCGCAGCAGCCGAAACTTCGGCATTGGAAAACGATGGCCCTCGGGCAGGGGGGCCACATAGTCGGGGTGATAGATAACTGGAAGCTGACTCAAAGCTCCTGTGAGAATGCTGTCTGTATAGTTACATTTCTACATGAATGATGACAGCGATCGCCGCTGCCGCACATCTAGGGCGTGGGCCACGCTGCCCTCAGACCAGTCGAGGGGCAGGTCGGCGCTCTCAGGCACCACCGCTGGGGTGCGAACCTGGGCCTGCGAAGCCACCAGCCTAGCGGGCATCGGCTGAGGCCAAGTCTGGGCCACCGCCGCCGGCACCGGGGATGCTGGCTTTACCGGTCGAAAGGCGGCGGGCGTTGCCGTCTGGGGCATGGCCGCTGCATCTCTGGCCCTGGCTCCCGACACCACCATGCCATCGCGCTCGGGCAAATAGGGGGTGAGGCGCTTGGGGTGGGGCGGTCGGGCCGGAGCAGCAGCCTTGGCCACCGGACGCGGCTGTTTGCGCTTGGGACGGCTTGACGCCTTAATTTGCTGGGTCAATACAAAGCAGCCAAAGGCGCACAGCCCCACCAGGCTCAGCAAGCCCCACAGGGTGACGGTGCCTAACTGGGGTGCCTCAGCACTGGCGAGTTCTGTATTATCAGCACTAGCGAGTTCTGTATTAGAGGGTTCTCTATCACCGGCATCGGTCGCAGTGGCGGGTTCTAAATCTTGAGGCAGGGGCGCGGCAATAGCGATGGGCGCTTCTCGGTGGGCAATATCGGGCGCTGGCTCATGGGACATCAGGCCGTGGTAGGCTATCGCCGACACACACACCAGGGTTAGCCACAGCCCGCCCAGCAAAAACAGAGGCCGATAGGCCAACAGGCGCACCCAAAACAAGCCCGATGTCAAAGCCGGGTCTTGGGCTTCAGAAAAGGGCTGCGGGGCGGTGGGCGGTCTCGAAAAATGCTGCGCCATAGAGTCACTCGGGGCCGTTGATGAACAAAACTTAGCCTCGCCGATGCGCCCCTTGGGGCCAATTGTAGGCGGTCTTGCCTCCCGGCGCTAGATCCAGTGCGGGGGCCTGGGGCTGAGCTATTGGGGCTGAGCCTAGTAGAGTCATACTGCCCGCTGGGGGCGACGGCCTATCGCAGCACCATGGCGGGCACAAAATCTTGGGGGTTTTGTGCCACCCACCCCATGGCTGAATTAAGCCTGACTTCAAAAAACAAAAATGAATTGTCTGCGCCTGTCTGGGATGTCGGGGTCTGGGATGTCGTGGTCTGGGATGTCACGGGCTGGGGTGCTAACGGGCCAAGGCGATCGCCCTGGCGCACCGCCTGTCCGGCCCGTACCTCTAGGGCGTCGAGGTTGGCATAGCGCGTTTGCAACCCCTGGGCATGGTTGATTACCACCAGGTTGCCGTAGGTGGCATCGGTGCCCGCAAAGGCCACGGTGCCTGGCCCTACCGCCAAGGCAGGGGTGCGGGGCGGGCTGGCCAGAGCGACGCCCGTGTTGAACACCAGTTTGCCCTGGGCCGAGTTGGGCTGCCAGCCGTAGTTGACAATCACCTGCGATCGCCTCGGCAGTGGATAGCCCTGCAGCGGGCTGTCGCTGGGGGCTGCGCTGGTCGCCGTCGTCGTCCGCACCCCTTGAAACCAGTTCACCCCCGGCACAAAAACGCTGGTAGGTACGGTGCTGACACAGCCATTGACCTCAAACAGCACATCGGCCCGGCTGTTGTAGGCCTCCGCCACCTGCTGCCAGGTTTGCCCAGGGGTGACGCTGACCCGAATGCCGTTAAAGGGCGGAATCGACAGCTCTTGACCAGGGCTAACCGTGCCCCCCTGGGTGGCGGGGTTAAAGCCCATCAGGGTGGCAGACAGCAGGCCATACTGCTGGGCAATGGTGTCGAGGCTTTCGCCCTGGGCAACCCGGTGGCGGGTCAGCCGCGACAGCACCGGCTGCTGGCAGGTCGCTGTGCCGCTCTGGGCGATCGCCTGGGGCACAGCCGTTACCCCCAGGGTCAAAGCCGTGGCCAGGCCGGTCAGCACCGCCCCCAGCCTGAGACGGTGTTGAGGGCAATGAGTCGCACCAGGCCGCCGCTGGCAACCCGGCGATTTTGTCAAAAATGCAGGCTTACAGGCTACCGCAACTCGAAAGCAGCGGCATAAAAAAGAGTGAAATACCATAGGGATCTGTTTCTCAACCCGCCTTGATTGGGCGGCCTACTAAGGGTACGTGGTGGCCCCTGTGCTCCCTCAGGGGTATACCCCTATAATAGGCAAGACAGACGCACTTGCTCAGGAGTTGCCTAGGGCTCCTCCGGTCGATGTCAAAGATTCACGCATTATTCTCCCGAGAGACTATTCTCTAGGGTGAGGCTGCCAGGGCTAGGTCTAGGGCCAGAGCCATGCAGCATTGAGCGGCCTACAGGAGTTAGATTGGACAGGCCGCTTAGATAGGGCATTTAGACAGGCCACCCAGACCGGGCCAGAGCAGGCAAAGTAGCAGAGGGCGTAGATCATGAACTCGTTGCTAAAGCAGTTTCCCCCACCGGTCGCGTGGGTGATGGCAGCCTTAATGGTAGGGGGCAGCGCGGGTTGGGCAGGCCATCACTACGCGTCTCAAGCGGGCCTGTTGTCGGCAGAGGCTGAAATCGCCCCAGAGACAGTTGCAGAAGCATCTTCCGTGCTCAAAACTTCGCTCAGCCAGGCCGCTGAGCCATCCCTACAGGCCATGGTGCCAGGCCAGATCGAGGGGAGCAACCAAAACTTTATTGCCCTGGCCGTCGAGCGAGTGGGGCCAGCGGTGGTGCGCATTGATGCCGAGCGGTCAGTGCCAGACCTTGGCCCTGATGCCCTCAACAATCCCTTCTTTCGCCGCTTTTTTGAAGAAGAACTGCCCCCCTCTAACCTGCCCGATCGCCTAGAGCAGGGCACGGGATCAGGGTTTATTCTCACCACCAGCGGCCAGATTCTCACCAACGCCCACGTGGTCGAGGGGGCCAAAACCGTACAGGTCACCCTCCGCGACGGGCGCAAATTTGAGGGCAAGGTGGCAGGGGTTGACTCGGTCACCGACGTGGCCGTGGTCAAAATCGAAGCCGATGACCTACCCGCTGTCCAGCTTGGCAGCACCCAAAACTTAGCGCCGGGTCAGTGGGCGATCGCCATTGG
The DNA here is from genome assembly GCA_038255045.1 of Phormidesmidales cyanobacterium. Taxonomy (GTDB): domain Bacteria; phylum Cyanobacteriota; class Cyanobacteriia; order Phormidesmidales; family Phormidesmidaceae; genus Nodosilinea. Next base: position 11,917 of record JBBSLR010000001.1, on the reverse strand, counting down.
CAACCCCCTCGGTCTCGACAACACCGTCACCGCTGGCATCATCAGCGCCCTGGGGCGCAGCAGCAACCAGGTGGGCATTCCCGACAAGCGGGTGCAGTTTATTCAGACCGACGCAGCCATTAACCCCGGCAACTCCGGCGGCCCCCTGCTCAACGACCAGGGTGAAGTCATCGGCATGAACACCGCCATTCGCGCCAACGCCCAGGGGCTGGGGTTTGCCATTCCAATCGAAACCGCCAAACGCATTGCCGATGAGTTGTTTACCAACGGGGTCGTGCAGCATCCCTTCTTGGGCATTCAAATGGTGGAGCTGTCGGCGGAAATGGTGGAGCGCATCAATCAAGATCAGCAGCTCAACCTCCAGATTGAAGATGACGACGAGCCGGGCGTGCTGATTGTTGGCATACTGCCCAACAGCCCGGCCCAGGCCGCTGGGCTAGAGGTGGGGGATGTAATTCGCGCCATTGAGGGTCTGCCCGTAGACAGCCCCCCCGACGTCCAGGCCAAGGTTGAAACTACCGCCATCGGTGACACCCTCAACCTCGAAATTCACCGCGATGGGGAAGATCAAGTGATCGCAATCAAGCCTGCGGCCATGCCCCCTGATTTGCGGTAGCCACAACCACCAGGGAGTGAACTCCATGGCTCACAGCGAAAGTCTGCTAAAGCAGACTGGGGTAGCCAGTCCTTAAATCCTCTTGAGAGGATTTCCGCTTTGAGCCTAGGACTAGTAGTCATAGGCTCAGCGGCAAATCCAAGGGATTCCCCCTTTATCTGCCCCACCTCGACAGGGGTAATTCAAAACTCCCCACCCATCTACTCCCTATCCCCCAGCTTTGCCCCGGTGCGCAAAATCTGCCCCGCCAGCACCGCTGCCCCAAAACCATTGTCGATATTGACCACGCCGATGCCCGCCGCGCAGGAGTTGAGCATGGTGAGCAGGGCTGAGAGGCCGTTGAAGCTGGCCCCGTAGCCAATGCTGGTGGTCACCGCCACGATCGGGCAGTCGGCCAGGCCCGCCACCACGCTGGGCAATGCCCCCTCCATGCCCGCTACCACAATCAGCACGTCCACATCGCGAATCAGCTGGCGGTGGCGCAGCAGGCGGTGCAGCCCCGCCACCCCCACGTCCCACAGGCGCTTGACCGCAAAGCCAGATAGTTCTGCTGTCACGGCGGCTTCTTCGGCTACGGGCAAATCGGCGGTGCCTGCGGTCAGCAGGCCAATGGTGCCGGGGCGGTGAGCCGCCCAGTCTGGGGGCACCAGGGCGCAGATGCGGGCCATGTCGTAGTACAGCGCCGCCGGGATTTGCTGCTGAATCTCAGCAAACACCTCCGGCTCGATGCGGGTGGCCATGACTACGGGGTTTTGCTGGTGCAGGCTACGCATAATCTGCACAATCTGGTGCACGGTTTTGCCCGGCCCCCAGATCACTTCAGGAAACCCGGTTCTCAGGGTACGGTGGTGATCAACCTTGGCAAAGTCGTCGATGGGTTCAAAGTCGAAGTATTTGAGCTGGTTAAGGGCCGCTTCGGGGCTGAGCTGCCCTTGGGAAACAGCGTTGAGCAAAACGCGCAGAGCATCGGGCTGGGTCACGGAAGGAGGCATCGCAGGGTAATTGAAAAATGTCACAGGGTTGACATATCCAGGCTACCTCAGTGACATACCCGGCCCCTACATTAGTAATCAATCGTTCACTCCTCAACACCCCAAGCGCCGGAGCTAGCTCCGGCGCTTTTTTGTCGTCTTTTTTGGTCTGCTTGGGGGGACGCAGTTTTTTAGCTGGGGCATCCGGAAAGCCCAGGGGCAATCTGTATTAGTTAATAGGCCGTCTGGCCCGCCTCTGACCATGGTTTTAGGGCCATGGGCCTAGGGGGGCAATGGCATCTGTCCTGACATTGACGTAACTACTATGAAACGGCATCTATGCGCGATCGCCCTGGCCAGCCTGGGCCTAGTTTCTATCTCCCAGCCCGCCAGCGCTCGACCCGAAATCGCCAGCGGCGACCAGCTTTTGACCACAACTGTAGAGGGCTGCCTGTCGCGGGCTGACCGACTGATTGTCGACCTGGGCGTGCAGTCTGACCAGGGCAGCATTGATCGCACTGGCTACTTTGAAGATGGCACCTTTCGCATTCTCTGCTACGGGGCCGGAGATGAGAGCAGCCTGGCGATCGTGTTTGCGACCCACGATCAGTCGGCAGACGTGGCTTCTAGTTTTATTCAAATGATGTTGACCGAGCTGTCGCGCAGCGAGTCGGTCTCGCAGCAGTAGCCCCTTTGGCGACTCACCGGTGATTAACCAGCAAAACCGGAGCTTAACCTAGTCAAGCCCCGGTTTCGTTGAATGCAGGGGTGACCAACCAGGTCAGCCTCCCTCAGAGGTCAAACCACCGCTTTCCCCTACTCCTGTGATCCCCTATGCGTAGATGTTGGCGGCCTTGAGCATGTGAAAGGTAATCAGCAGCTGGGTCAGGGCTAGGGGATAACTTTGCAGGGTCTCGCCCGTGGTGCCCACCACTTTACCAATGTCGGTGTTGCCCTCAATGCTGCAAAACTTGCCCAGGTAAGGAACTTCGCTGCACAGGGTGCGCTCTAGCTCCTGCACGGGCTTCTCGGTGGCGTGGCCGTCGATTTCGAGCAAGTCAACGGGTTTGCCCATGTCGCGATCGAGGCCGAGGCGCACCGCATCGCTGAGGGAGCCGCCATTTTTATCGCCCAGCAGGTGGGTAAAGTCGGGGTGGGGAATGGTGGGCCGCATCACCAGGCGCACGTTGAGCAATAGCTCGTCTTCAGTCTTTTCGTTGTCGGGGGGATAAAAGCTCACCACCACGTCGGCCCACTGGCGCTGGGGGCGAATAAATGCTTCAGAGTCTGATTCTCGCGCTTCGATCTGCTTGATCACCTCTTCGGGGGTGTAGCCGCGCTTGCGGGTGTCGCGCTTAATCTTCCAGTTGGCGCGCAGGTCTTCGGGCGGGGCCAGGTAGACTTTGACATCGTAGGCGTCGCGGCAGGCGCGGGTCGAGTAGCCCAGCAGCCCCTCTGCAATCACAAAGCGCTTGGGCTCGATGTATTCGGGGGCGTCAAACCCACCCGTGTTGTGGTTGTAGATGGGCTTGAGAATGGGCTGCCCGGTGCGCAGCAGGCCCAGGTGCTGCTGAATGATATCGACGTAGTTGCAGTCGGGGTGCAGGGCCGAGATGCCCATTTCTTTGCGCTGTTTGCGATCGTAGCGGTGATAGTCGTCCGTGCAGATGGTGGTGACCTGGTCTTCACCTAAAATCTGCGCAATGCCTCGCGTCAGGGTGGTCTTACCTGCTGCGCTATCACCCACAATGCCGAGGATAATCGGACGACTCATAGATTTCTCCAGGATTTTACAACCAATAGTTAATTAGACCATTGTAGGAACCAGTGGGATCATCACCAAATATTTCTTACTCTGCTTACTTCTTACTCTGCTTAACAATGGCTCTAGAAAAATTCTGAGAAAAGCACTGACCCTAGCCCTGCGAGAGACAGTCGGTAGAGTTACGCCTTCTGCAGGCCCATCCACCCATCTACCCATCTACCCATCGCCTCACCACCCTACGTCCGCACCCGCCCCCAGCTCGCGGCTGTCACCGAAGCCGGGATCGAGGCCATCTACTGCGAATTTGAGCATCCTGCTGCCTACAAAGACGCGGTGGATTGGTGCCGTGCCAACCGCATTCAGGATTCTCAAACCATTTGGGTGGCTCCGCCGCGCATTGCCAAGCCGCTGGAAAACTACATACTGGATCAGGTGACGCGATCGCAGGCCGATGGCTACCTGGTGCGTAACTAGACCACCTGGCCTATTTCGCGGATCAGCGCTGTATTGGCGGTCACTCGCTCAACGTGGCGAATGCGCTGACGGCAGATTATCTGCTGAGCCATTATGGCCTAGAGCGAGTGACCGCCTCCTAGGACCTCAATGCGGCTCAGCTGGTGGGTCTGCTGCCATCAGCTCCGCCGGAATGTTTTGAGATACCCTGCACCAGCCTATGCCCATGGTTCACATGGAACACTGCTTATTTTGCGCGCTGAAATCCGTAGGCGCTGCTGCCGCCGCTGACCAGGTTCGGTAAAATGCAGGGAACAATGACCTTGACCTGCACCTTTAGTAGACGGCTAGTAGACGGCATGGCGATAAAACCCATTCAGTATGAAACGCTGCTCTCGGTCTGCACCGATCACGAAGGGGCGCTAGAGCTGCTCAAGCACCACCGCCCCTACCTAGAGGCGGTGCCCAGCATGCGGCGACCCGAAGACAGCGTTATCACCCTGCCTCTGCCCAACATTCGCCTGCGCGATGCCGTACACCTCAACGCCCACAGCCACAGCATTGCCCCCGGCGCGGTGATCACCCTGCCCTGCGATGTGGCCCTGCTGATGTGCGACCCCGAGTGGAAGATCAAGACCGGCATCGAAATTTTTGTCTACATTCACCGCCCCCAGGAAGATTTTTCAGACCTGCTGCTGCGCTGGCGGCACACGCAGATTTTGACCGATCGCGGCTATGAGTGGCTGCTGCCGCACAAATATGAGCACCTGCTCAGCGACGGCACCGACAAAAGCCATCCGCTATTTGTGGTGTTTCCAGAGACGCCGGGCTATATTCTCCAGGGGTTGCGGGGGGCGGGGTTGCCCACGGTGGTGCTGACCTCAGAGGCTGAAGAGTCAGACCCGGTGGAGCCAGAAAGCACCCTTGAGATTGGCGATATTCCAGGGCTAGACGACATTGACACCAGCGCCCTAGAACTGCCCGATGAGTAAGCGCTGGGGCTTGTTTGCGTCGCCCGTTTGGCGCTGGGGGCGGTGGTTTTTGCTGGGGTTTTTGGCCCTGCGCCTGGGGTTTTGGCTCACGGCTTTCCCCAACCCCGACGAGGCCTACTACTGGCTCTGGGGGCAAAAGCCAGGCTTTTCCTACTACGACCACCCGCCCCTGCACGCCTGGGTGCAGGGGCTGTTTGGGGCAGCGCTGGGGCGATCTGCGCTGGTGCTGCGGCTGCCCAACCTCCTCAGCAGCGGGCTTTTGGGGTTCACCTTCTACCACATCTGCCGCTACCTCTATGGCAATCAGGCCAGAGACCGCTTCTGGCTAGTCATGCTAATCGTCGCCTCGTCGCCCCTGTATTTTTGGTATCTGGGCCTGGCCTGGCACGACCACTGGCTGGTGACCTTTGCGGTGGTCAGCAGCTTTTTGTTTGTGCGCTACGTCGATCGCAGCGTTGAGCAGCCTGGCCAGGGCCGCGGCCGCGATCTCTACGGCGCGGCGCTTTTTCTCGGGCTGGCGGGGCTGTGTAAGTACAACGCGGTGTTTGTGGGTCTGGGGTGCCTAGCGCTGGTTTTGGCAGACAAACGCAGGCGGCAGGTGCTGGGCGATCGCCGCCTCTACCTGGCCCTGGGTCTGCTAGCGCTAGTGCTCTCGCCGATTCTGATTTGGAATGTTCAGCACGACTTTTTTTCGTTTCGGTTTTACCGCGATCGCACCTCCGGCGACGGTCTCACGATCAACCTGCTTCAGCCCGTGGTGTTTTTGGCCCTGTGTGGCCTCATCCTCGGCCCCATCCAGTCGTGGAGCATTGGCCGCTGGCTGAGAGCTGGAGGGCAGACGGCGCTGACTCGACCCTCCTGTTACCCAGCCCTAGGCCTGTGGGTATTTGGCCTCTCCACCGCCGCCTTTACCGCCCTGTCCACAGTGTCAGTCGCCTTGTTTTACTGGAATATCTTGGCCTACCCGCTGCTGCTGCCGCTGCTGAGCGACCAGTTTTATCGACCACCGCTGCCGCTGCCCGCGCGGGCTGGGCAGCTGGCGATCGCCCAAGGCCTGGGTCTGTTTGCCTCAGCGGCCCTAGTGACCTATTACACGGTCATGCCCCTCGGCACATTCTTTGGTGCCACTGACCCCGACGGAGCCGCCCTCTTCGGCTGGCCCCAGGTGGCCCAGGCAGTGACGGCCCAGGCTGAAGGCTTGGACAAGCCGCTGCTGCTCACCACCGACTATCGATCGGCCTCGGCCCTGGCCTACACCCTCGATAATCCGGACGTACTGGCGATCTCAGGCCGCCTTGACCAGTTCGACTTTTGGTACGACGCCCCCGCCCTAGAGGGCCGCGACGCCGTGCTGCTGGGCGAAACCTGGCACCCCATTTGCCCTGCCCACCGGGCTATGTTTGACCGGGTAGACCCACCCAAAACCGTTGAGGTACGTCGCTTTGGCCGGGTGCTGCAAACCTACGAAATTGTCAGGGGCTACGGCTTCAGGGCTAGGCCAGAGGGGTATCCGCTCAGCCCAGACTATCCCCTCGCCTACACCAGCGATGGAGAAGATTGTTTGCCCTGAGGCCGACAGCGCTAAATTCAGCGGGGCGATTCTCCCAAACGCCAGGTCACGAGCCTGATTAATGTGAGTTCGGGATCAGTCAAGGCCAGCAGACAACTCACCGCATCTAGATCCGCATCTAAAAACTTATGTTCTGTAGTAGTTTTAACCCACCCCGCCCTCCGGGCACCCTTCCCAAGGAGGGGATGGCGCTATCTCGAACTGAGGTTGATTATGGGTTGAGGTAGGCCGTGCGGGCAGCCTGAGCCTGGGTTAGGGTATGGTGCAAAGCGTCCCAATCTTCGCCAGCAATCTGGGCTTTGAGGTGGTCGATCTGCCGCTGGTACTGGGTGAGGGCATCTAGCAGAGCCGCTCGATTGTGGCGGGCCATCAGGGTGCCCAGGTCGGGCACGCCGCCGCCCACCCGGCTAGTGTCTTTAAAGCCCGAGCTGGCCAGGGCCTGGGCTAGGGCGAGAATGGCAGGGTCAGCCTCCTGCTGACAGGCGAGAATTAGGCCGCCGCTCACCATCACCGGCAGGTGCGAGATCCAGGCCACGGCGCGGTCGTGCTGGCTGGGGTGACACTGGCAGAGGGTGGCCCCGAGGGCGGTGGCGATCGCCCGCACCCGCCCCAGCGCCTCAGGCGGCGTCGCCTCGGTGGGGGTGAGCACGTAGGGGCGATCGCAAAACAGCCCCGCCTCCGCGACCCCTAGCCCCGCTTCGGCCTTACCCGCCATCGGGTGACCACCCACAAACCCCGGCCACAGCGCTTCGATCGCCGGCACAATCTCGCCCTTAACCGAGGCCACATCCGTCACCACCGTCGTGGGCGACAGGTGTGGGACAATCGCCGCCGCCGTAGACACGGTGACGTCAATAGGAGTGCAGATAAACACCATATCGGCCCCAGCCACCAGGGCTAAATCAGTCCCCCCCTCAGCGATCGCCCCCATCGCCAGCGCCGCCTGGATGGTTTCTGGCCGTCGAGCAATGCCGGTGACGGGGTGGCCCAGGCGAGTCAAATCTAGCCCTAGGGAGCCGCCGATCAGGCCCAGGCCAATAATGGCAATGCGTTCCATAGGTTTCTCAGATGTAGGGTGGGCACTGCCAGCCCTGTCAAGGTGGCTAAACTATTCCCGAAATGCCCATAGGCTAAGGGACTCCGGCCACAACCACCCGGGAGTGAACTCCCGGGCTCCTAGCAAAAGTCTGCTGAAGCAGACTGGGGAACTCGGCTCTCAATCCTCTTCAGAGGATTTCGGCTTTGGGCCTTAGACTTCTAGTCCTAGGCTCAGCGGCCAATCCGAGGGATCAACCCCTAAATCTACCCCACCTTGACAGGGCTGGGTGGGCACTACCCACCATTGGGGAAACTATTTTCCAGAGGTCGCCTTAGCCTAGAGGGGCAAGTCTTTATGGGTAAAGGGCTGGGCCTCGCTGCCGCTGTAGGGGGCTGAAATATGCCCATCTCCTACCAGCCGGTACTTATAGGTGACTAACCCCTCTAGCCCCACCGGGCCACGGGGGGGCATTTTTTGGGTGCTGATGCCCACCTCAGCCCCAAAGCCGTAGCGAAACCCGTCGGCAAAGCGAGTCGAGCAGTTGTGAAACACCCCAGCGGCATCGACGCGATCCATAAACTGGGCGGCGGTGGCGGGGTTGCGGGTGGCGATCGCCTCGGTATGGCGCGAGCCATAGGTGTTGATGTGGGCGATCGCCGCCGCCACTGAATCCACCACCTTGATCGACAAAATTAAATCGCTGTACTCCGTGGCCCAGTCTTCTTCGGTGGTGGGCACCAGGTAGGGCACCAGCTGGCAGGCGGTCTCATCGCCCCGCAGCTCGACTCTGGCCTGGTGTAGGGCCTCGGCTAGGGGGGGCAGCCCGACCGCAGCCATGTCTCGGTGAATCAGCAGGGTTTCAATGGCGTTGCAGGCCGAAGGGTAGGCGGTCTTGGCATCGAGGGCGATCGCGATCGCCTGATCTAAATCTGCCTCGCTATCCACATACAGATGGCAAATGCCGTCGGCGTGGCCCAGCACCGGAATGCGCGTATTCTCCTGCACAAACCGCACAAAGGCGTTTGACCCCCGGGGAATGATCAGATCCACGTAGCCTTCGAGATCCAGCAGGGCGCGGGTCTCTTCGCGGGTGGTCAGCAGCTGCACCGCCGCCGGGTCTATCCCCGCATTCCTCAGTCCCTGCTGAATCGCCTGCACCAGAGCCATACAAGAGCCCACCGCCTCCCTGCCGCCCTTGAGAATCACCCCGTTGCCCGACTTGATCGCCAGGGCCGCAATCTGCATCACCGCATCGGGGCGCGACTCAAAAATCACCCCCAATACCCCCAGGGGCACCGCCACCCGCTTCAGCACCAGGCCGTCATCCAGCTCGCGGTGAATCTGCACCTGGCCCACCGGGTCAGGCAGTCGAGCCACGTCGCGCACCCCGGCGATCGCCCCCGCCAGCTTCACCCCATCGAGCGTTAGCCGGCCATAGAGGGGCTTGGCCAGGTGGTCGGCGATCGCCGCCTCGCAGTCGGCCTGGTTCGCCGCCACAATCTCATCGGCGTTGGCCTCCAGCGCCGCCGCCACCGCCTCAATGGCGCGGTTCTTCGCATCGGCAGACAGGCCAGCTAGCGTTTGAGCCGCCTGGCGCGTAGCCTGGGCGATCAACAACAGCGGCTGAGCGTCCTGAGCCATGGGAGAAACAGTCATAGCAATACAATGAAACCTGGCAATAACCCCAGTCTACCGCCTCAGCAAAAGCACATTCCCCCCACCCATCGGCCCATCTACCTATATCCTCCGCTGGGGCAGACACATAGGTCTGCCCCTACCCATCCACCCATCCACCTAATATCTCCCGCTGGGGCAGACACACAGGTCTGCCCCTACCCATCCACCCATCTACCCACCTACTCCCCCACTCACCTACTCCGGCTCATCCAAGTGCTCCGACGCCTCCTGGTAGAGGTTAAACACGTGGTCATCCTTGAGGCAATAAAACACGTTGCGCCCTCGCTTGCGGTAGCTGACCAGGCGCGTTGCCCGCAAAATCCGCAGCTGGTGCGACACCGCCGACTCGCTCATCTCCACCGCCGCCGCCAGTTCCCCTACCGGCATTTCGCCCAGGGCCAGGGCCGAGAGTATACGCCAGCGGTTGGGGTCACCCAGCACGCCAAAAAACTCCGCCATCCGCTGGGCCTTCTCCACGCTCAAGATCTCCGCCACAGATTCAGCGCCGTGGACGCAGGCCGTAGACTCAGCCGGAGGGATAGAGTCAACCATCAACACAGCCTCCTGGGGGTAAGCACACCGCCTAAGCAGAGCCAGACACCGACAATTAGGAATAAAACCCAAATAACACATGAATTCCTGTTCATATGTTATTGTTTACCCATGAACGATTGTTCAAGTGTCTGAGCTTAAGGGCTTGAGCATTAGTTTAGTCCACCCAGTTCAGAGGATCTCTGCTATGACCACCGTTACCCAGATGAAATGTGCCTGTGACTCGTGCCTCTGTGTCGTTGACACTAGCCAGGCCATCGAAAAAGACAGCCAGTATTTTTGCAGCGAGGCCTGCGCCAACGGCCACCCCGAGGGCTCGACCGGCTGCGGTCACACAGGCTGTGGCTGTCACAACTAACTGCGACTTTCAAACGTCTTGAGGGGCACATCCTGCTGTGCTCCTCAAGCAGCCTAGGCTTCGACCCGATTGTCGCCCTAAAATTGATCACAGAATTGACTGCCAAGCCATTCAATTCGGCGCAATCGAAGCAGAGGGGTAGATTTTAGAAGATGGCGCAAACTGACCCAAATCGGGTGCTGCGACTGCTGCCTCTAGTAACCGGGGGCATCGGCGGTACGCTGTTGATGCTAAATCGAGTGCTGACCCCGGCCCTAACCGAATCTCAGGCGCGATCAGATGTGATGGGCGTGATTTTGAGCGCTCTGCTGATTTTGACGGGTCTGCTCTGGCAGCGGGTGCAGCCCATTTCTCCCGAAGCGGTGGCGCTGATCGGTGACGTAGGGCTTGAGCTAGACGACACCCTGCCCGAGGCCGCCCAGACCGAGCTGGCCTGGGCCTCGCACCTGCTGTTGACCAACACCGTCACCCGCTCCGTTGTCATCTACCGCCAGGGCAAAACCCTGCTGCGGCGTGGCGTGCTGGCTCCCCAGGCCGAGGTCACTCCCGGCCCCATTCTCAAACGGGTGCTGGAGACAGGCAAAGCGGTGTATTTAGTCAAACTCAGCATCTATCCAGGTCGGGTTGAGTTTGACTATTTGCCCGAAAACACCCAGGGCGTGATCTGCCAACCTATGGGCAAGAATGGCGCGCTAATTTTGGCGGCCAACGCCCCCCGCAGCTACACCCGCCAAGACGAGGCGTGGGTAGAGGGAATCGCCGACAAGCTGGGGCATACCCTAGATACCTTAGTCACAGATGACTCAAATTCTGAGCTAACGGCAACGGAAAGCTAGTGGTCTGTCAAGCTTAAATCTGTAGGCTGGGTGCAGCGCTAGCGGAACCCAACAAAGCTTACTATAAACAAGCTTGCCTATTTCAAAGCAGTGCTGAAGCGTGTATCCTCTGAAAGTTATGCAGAAACTCTTTGCTGATGTTTGATTGGTGATGTGAGTGGGGGTACGGATAAAAGTTGGCAAAGCGTTTTAGATGGATGGCGGTCACCGCTGTCATTATCTCATTAGGTACCCTTAGCGCTTGTGAACCAGGCAACAGAACCTCTGAAGAATGGTTGCGCAGAGGTATCGTTCAGACACAGCGCGGACAGCTAAGCAGCGCGTTAGAAAGCTACAACCAGGCAATAGAGCTGAATCCTGACGACACAACTGTGCTGGTTAATAGAGGTCTGGTCAAAGATGAGCTAGGTGATTACGATGGAGCGGTCTCTGATTACAGCAGAGCAATCGAGCTAAACCCTAAGCTAACCGAAGCTTATTACAACCGAGCCAACACCTACCACAACCAGAAGCAGTACGCCCTAGCGATAGAGGGCTATAGCCAAGCGATCGCACAATCGCCTGAGTTTGCCTATGGCTACGCGAACCGGGCTATTAACTACGAACGGCTAGGTGATGTAGCGCAGGCAATTTCAGACTTAGACCAAGCTATCAAACTGTTCGAGGCAAGCGGATCTGAAGAAGATGTACAGCGCGTAAGCCAAAAGCGGAACGAGCTAGCTGCTAGAGAGTGAGTCTACCTACAACTGAAAGTGAGCGTATTAGGTTATGCTAGACCTGCAAATCGACGCTTTGAATCAAGCTGGGTGCGAGAAGATATTCACTGACCAGGGCATCAGCGGTAGTATCTCAGTGCCACTCGGTTTGGATGAGGCTTTAGATTACGCTCGCAAAGGAGATGTGCTCGTCATTTGGAAACTAGATCGCTTAGGTCGATCTTTCAGTCATCTGCTTGAGGTCGTTGAGGGGCTGAAAGAACGCGGCGTTCAGTTCGCCAGTGTCCAAGATGGATTCGATACTTCGACGGCAGCGGGCAAGATGGTCTTCTCTGTGATGGGGGCAATGGCTGAGTATGAGCGCAACCTGAT